>DATHEN010001014.1:0-3340 GCA_035318565.1 Polyangiaceae bacterium | reverse complement strand
TGTTCACGCGTTTCCGCGAAGGGCCCGTCCGTGAGCAAGCGTTTGCCTTCGCGATTGCGCACGGTCGTGGCCGTCGAGGTCGGGTGCAGGGGAGCGCCGGCCAACAATTTCCCGGAGCCGAGCAGGCTTTGCACGTGTGGGTCGCACTCGGCCATCAAGCGCTGTTGTTCGGCTTCGCTCAGGCTGAGCCAGGCTTTTTCGTCGAGATAAGCGAGCAGCATGTATTTCATGGTGTTGTGTGCCTCCAGCCCTGAATCGAACGGCGAGCGCCGGGATCGACACCCGCTGACGATTTTTTCTATCATCCGCCATGCCTGACGAGATTAGTGCCGCAGTTTCCAATGTTTACCGCTCCGACTGGGGGCGGATTTTAGCCACGCTGATCCGCATGGTCGGGGACTTCGACGTGGCCGAGGAGGCAACTCAGGAGGCGTTCGCGGCTGCCGTGGGCTCCTGGCGCGAAGGCGGGGTACCGGAGCACCCGCGTGCTTGGCTGATCCAGACGGCCCGAAACGTGGCCATCGACCGCATC
This sequence comes from Polyangiaceae bacterium, assembly GCA_035318565.1. Taxonomy (GTDB): domain Bacteria; phylum Myxococcota_A; class Polyangia; order Polyangiales; family Polyangiaceae; genus DATDJP01. Next base: position 2,808 of record DATHEN010001014.1, on the reverse strand, counting down.
CGGCGCCGCAAGAACTTCGCAGGCAAGCTCGAGACTTACAAGGCCGAGTTCGAAGGACTCGCGAGTGAGACCGCGTCTCCAACCGAGATCCCGGACGATCGCCTGCGCTTGATTTTCACCTGCTGCCATCCGGCCCTCGCGCTCGAGGCGCAGATCGCGCTGACGCTCCGCACGCTGGGCGGTCTCGAGACCGACGAGATCGCGCGCGCGTTTCTCGTGCCGCCCGTCACGATGGCACAACGCTTGGTGCGCGCGAAGCGCAAGATCGCGACTGCCGGCATTCCCTACGTGGTGCCAGAGACCAGTGAGATGCCCGAGCGCCTGCACGCGGTGCTCACGGTCTTGTATCTGGTGTTCACGGAGGGGTACGCGGCGACGCGCGGGGCATCGCTGCTGCGCACGGATATGTCGGCGGAGGCGATTCGCCTGACACGCATAGTGAGAGCGTTGATGGCAGCCGAGTCCGCGGGCGAAGTCACGGGCCTGCTCGCGCTCATGCTGCTCCACGATGCGCGGCGTGACGCTCGGCTCGACGCAGCTGGCGATCTCATTACCCTCGACGAACAGGATCGCAGCCTCTGGCACCAGGATCAGATCGCAGAGGCGCTGCCGCTCGTTGACGAAGCACTGCGCGGCAATCCGGGCCCTTACGCACTGCAGGCGGCCATTGGCGCCGTGCATGCACGCGCTGCTCGCAAAGAGGACACGGATTGGTCAGAGATCGTGCGGCTGTACGATCGCCTGCAGGAGCTTCAAGCTTCGCCGGTCATCGCCTTGAATCGCGCGGTGGCCGTGGCGATGGCAGACGGTCCGGTAGCGGGGCTCGCCCTCATGGATGAAATCGCGAAGAGCGGCGCTCTCGAGGATTATCACCTGCTCCACGCGGCACGCGCCGACCTGCTGCGACGCTTGAGCTCGTTTCCAGAGGCGGCAAAGAGTTACAGCCGAGCGCTCCAGCTCGTGGGCAACGACAGCGAACGGCGCTTCCTGGAGCGCAGGCTGCGCGAGCTACCTGGCGGCGGGTGACGATCGCAAGCAGCCCGAGCGGACATTAGACTTTGAATGGCTTCGAATTTGGGCGTCCACGGGTCCAACGGTCAGCTCGGCTACGTCGCGGCGACGATGAACCTCCGGCGAGCGCCGGAGACGCGCCGGTGTAGTGAGAATCGAAGATGAAATCGAACATGTGCTCTCGTCTCGCAAGCGGCGCGCTCGCCGTGATCGCGCCGCTGCTGCTCGCGGCTCAATGTGGTGAAGCGTCGCTGACTGCAGCGTGGAACCCGAACGGCACGTTCCGCGCTGCGGCAAACGGCACAGCAAAGCAAACGTTGGTCCTGACCAACTCCGGTTCCGTGGCTGCGACGCTCGGCGATTTGTCTTCGCCGGCGGTCGGTCTAAACGGCACGTTCTTGCTCACGGGCGGAACGTGCAGGAGTGGCGGGCTCGTCGCTCCAAACGGCGGCTCATGCACACTGGAGGTCACCTACGCTCCAACAGCTGCCGAGAGCTTTCCTTTCAGCGTTCAGATCCAAATCGGCTACAACTGGGCGGACAGTGGCGGTGCCGAACGCTTCGTCAAAACGAGCGCCGCAGGGTTTGCGTATGACAGGCTGCTGCTGAGCTGGGACGAGCCGGGAGCGTGGGTGCCGCGTCCCAGCCCGGCGCAATTGGGCGCCGTCTCAATCGGCCTCTCGAAGTCCGCTACGTTCCTGGTCGAGAACTTCAGCGCCACGGACGTGGTGCTCGGCACTATCAGCACGGCGGGGCTCGGCCTAGCGCCGCCCTTCGCCGTGACGGGTGGCACCTGCGCGAGCGGCGCCACGCTGCGCGCGCTGGGTGGAGCGTGCGCGCTGAACATCAGCTTTTCGCCCACGGAAGTGGGCGGTCGTGCGCCGTTCTTCGCGGTGCCGTACACGCTCGCCGGCGGCGGCGCCGGTCCCGAGCTGCGCGCTCAGATCGCCGGTTTTGGTGTCGAAGCCGTCAGCCTCTCCAACGGGCCCACGTTCGACTTTGGACCGCTTTCACTGGGTTCCACGGCCATCAAGCTATTCACCGTCAGTAACTGGCACGAGGAAGACGCGAGCTTGACTGGCTTGAGCGATGCCGGACTCGGACTCGGTGCGCCCTTTTCTCTGGTCGGCGGCACCTGTCTCAGCGGTGCGCTGCGCGGCAAGGGAACACACTGCACGCTCGCCGTTGCCTTCTCGTCGGGTGCTCTCGACACGATGACGGATACGTTGCGACTGGACTATCGCCTCGCCGGCGGCGCCGCACTGAGCACGTCGATCGGGGTGCGTGGCGGCGGCGTTGTCGCCGATCCGGTGCAGTCGATTGCCGCCGGGGCCGGACACACCTGCGCCGTACTTGCGAGCGGCAAACTACGCTGCTGGGGATACGCGCAATATGGCGTGCTCGGGTACGGCAACCTCGATACCATCGGTGACGACGAATTCCCGAACGTGGCCGGCAACGTCAGCGTAGGCGGAGGCGTGCGTCAGGCGGCGTCCGGGAACGAGCGGACGTGTGTGCTCTTGCAGAGCGGGGGAGTTCGCTGTTGGGGCTACGACGGTGACGGCTATGGGTTTCTCGGTTACGGCTCGACGTTGAGTCAGCTCATCGTGGGCGACAACGAGCTGCCCTCTTCGCTCGGTGAGGTCAGCATGGGCGGCATCGCCACGCAGATTTCGGCATCTGCCGTGCACGTGTGCGCGCTGCTCCAGGGCGGCGGTGTGCGTTGCTGGGGATCCGGCGGCTACTACGCGCTCGGGTATCCGGGAGTTTTCAGTCGTGCGGTTCCGTCCGAGCTCG
>DATHEN010001013.1:0-5756 GCA_035318565.1 Polyangiaceae bacterium | reverse complement strand
GATGGCCGTGCACGGCGATTTGCAGGGACAGGGCCTCGGCGGAGAGCTGCTCCGGCACGTGCTTTCTGGCGCGGCTACTGCGCCGGCTCCGGTGGTGCTGACCACGCACAAGCTCGTCAACGTGTGCTTCTATGAACGCGCGGGCTTTCGTGTTGCGCGCGAAGAATCCGTACAGTTACCGGACACTCCCGCCTATCCGGTGTGGGGTATGCGCCGCGAGCCGTCGTAGCGATGCAGCGGGAGGGGGAGCGACCGTGAAGCTTGAAACGCCGTCGATGCAGCACACCAGGCTTTTTTTGGACGCCGTGCGCCGCAGTCGGACTCTGCACGGTCGCTGGGTGTCTCCACCCGCGACGCTCGCGCAGTATCGCGAGTTCGTTCGGCGCTTCAGCATGCCCACGCACATCGGGCATTTCGTGTGTACGCCGGAGGGAGCGTTGGCCGGCGTCATCAACGTCAGTGAAATCGTGCGCGGCGCATTCTGTTCCGCCTATATTGGTTACTACGCGCTCGCGCCGCACGACGGCCGCGGCTACATGCGCGACGGCCTGCGCGTGGTGATAGGTCTCGCGTTCAAGCGCTACGCTTTGCATCGCCTAGAGGCGAACATCCAGCCGGACAACCTGCGCTCGCGGGTGCTCGTAAAGAGCCTCGGCTTCCGCCTCGAGGGCTACTCACCCAGGTATCTGAAGATCCGTGGCCGCTGGCGCGATCACGAACGCTGGGCGATCACGGCGGAGGAGTGGCCCGTGCGACGCCGCGCCACGTCGTTGGTTTAGCTGGTAAACTGGCGAAACTTCGGCCATGGAATGGCACTTCGCTGCGTCTACCGATGCTCCTCTATTGGCTGAGTTGAATCGAGAGCTCATCGTGGACGAAGGTCACTCGAATTCGATGACGAAGGGCGAGCTGGAGCTGCGCATGCGCGGCTGGTTGTCGCATGAATACCGCGCCGTGCTCTTTACCGAGCAGGGCGTGGTGGTCGCCTACGCCGTGTTCCGGGACGACGGCAGCCGCGGCGTTTATGTGCGGCAGATTTTCGTCGTCCGCGAACGGCGCCGCCAAGGGCTCGGACGGTGCGCGCTGCGGCTTCTCGAAGACGAAGCGTTGCCCAAAGACCGGCGTATCGTGGTCGACGTGCTCAGCGGCAACTCCGTCGGACGTGCTTTCTGGAGCGCCTGCGGATTCGACGAGTACGCCGTCATGCTCGAACGACTACCGGCCGGAGCCCGCTCGGAGTGAGTAGACGAGAATTCTGGTGCTGGACGATCGCGACGACATGGTCGTGAAAGCGCTTTCGTGGGCGCTGCGTGAACTCGCGAAGAAGGAGCGGCGTCTAGTGGAGCGCTACTTGCGTGAACACGGAGCACGGCTCGCGCCGCGAGTGTCACGCGAAGTGCGGAACAAGCTCACCACGGGTTTGAAGTCGCCGAAGTAGCGAGTATGAAACGCTTGCTTACGGTTTCGTGCCCTTCAACGCGCGCCTGATCGTGTTGCGTCCGACTCGCAGGCGCCGCGCGGCTTCGGTGCGGTCTCGATACACGCTCACGCCAGCCCGCCGGCGAACGGCATCGCTTCCCACTGCCCGAGCATGGGAGTCATGGCCTCGGCCAGCATCGGCAATTGAGGCGAGAGCGAGAAGGAAGCCACGAGTTGCAGCATGCGCGCCGTATCCATGACGCGCAGCACCTCCCGATCCAGTGCCCGGGTGCCGACTTGCGCGGCCCGGGCATCGTAGCGATCGGCGGCGTCCGCACCGAACAGCGCCAGATCCCACTCCAGCGGGCCGAGTGTCACGTCCTCGAAGTCGGCGTACTTCACGCCCGCGCTGGTGCGCATGAGATTGTACGAAGGAGCATCGCCGTGAATCGGCTGCACGCTCACTTCGGGGAACCGCGCCGTGAAAGCAGCTCGAGAACCGAGCACCGGGCCGAGCACGGCCCACTCGCATCGGGCGCGTTCGAGATGCTCGGGCGAGACCAAACCCGGGTTTTCGGCAAGAAAAGCCAGCCCGTCCGGGACGATCAGCGGGAGCGGGCCGAGGAACGGCAAATCTGCGGGGTAGTCGCGCAGCGCGGCGTGCAGGTCGGCCGCGAGCGGTGCGTCGGCGAGGTAATCGGGCGGCGCGCTCGTGTCGAGTTGCATGAGCTCCCAGAACGTCATCGAGAATCCGTCCCGCGGTACCGGCTCCTTTGGCACGAGTGGACTCGGGGGCACGACCGGATGACCGCGCTCGCTCAGCCAACTCACGACGGACAACTCACGGCGCTGCCGGCTTGCCTGTGCCGAGGCATCGAGCCGGTGCGGGACGATGACCTGCACCCGCGCCACGACCGGCGAAGGCGCGAGCTCCACCACGACGGAGAACGCATCGTGCAGTACCTTCGGCTCTTCGATGTGCAAGCCGAGAGTTCGGCCGGCGCCGAGGGCGGCTAGAACCGCGCGTTCGGTGCGGGCGTGGAGCTCATCCGGCGTCAGAGCGCGCTCGTTCATGTGCGTATCCTGCCAAGCTTCGAGCATGGAGCAAGCTGCGCGTGGCCGTCGAGCTGATAGTCTGAGCCCGTGAAACCGACCCCCCTCGAGTTCTGGTTCGAGTTTGCGAGCACGTACACCTATCCCGCAGCGCTGCGCATCGCAGACGTCGCGCAGCGCTACGGCTGCAGCGTGATCTGGCGACCGTTCTTGCTCGGTCCTATTTTTCGCGGGCAGGGCTGGAACGACTCGCCATTCAATATTTATCCTGCCAAGGGCCGCTACATGTGGCGAGATCTCGAGCGCATCTGCACGAAGCTCGGGCTGCCGCTGCGCACGCCTTCGCAGTTTCCCAGGAGCAGCCTGCTCGCCGCACGCATCGCATGCCTAGCGGCCGGAGAGCCGTTTTTACCGGAGTTCGTACGCCGCGTGTACAAGAGGAATTTTGCCGAAGACCAGGACATCGCCGACGCGAACGTGATGCTCGCGTGTCTGCACGGTTTGGCTTCGAATCCGGAAGCGGTGCTCGCCGCGGCGCAGACCGAAGACGCCAAGTCTCGGCTGCGGCAGAACACGACGCGTGCCGTGGAGCTCGGCTTGTTCGGTTCACCCAGCTTCGTCGTGGGCGATGAGCTGTTCTGGGGCAATGATCGCCTGGAAACAGCGTTCGAGTGGGCAACGGCCGACAGCTGAGCGCGCGGATTGTGACGCTATTTCAATAATGCGCAGAATTGGAAGACGTTGCTCCCCGAGCCTTATGGGTCGATTCTTCCATGATGCAACTGCGCGACCTCGTTTCGAGTCGATGGGTAACGCTCCGCGGTGCCGCGTTCATGACGCTCTCGCCGCTCTGTTTCGTCGCGGCCATGCAGACGACGCCCAGCTGTTCGGGCAATCCGACGGGCACCGGTGGTGCCGCGGGCAGCGCAGGTAGCTCGGCACGCACGGCTTGCAAGCGCGGCGTCGCGTACGGCTTCGATCCGAGCGGTGCCGTGGCCGACTTACGCGCGCTGTCACCCGGGGTGACGTGGTTTTACAATTGGTCGTCGCGGCCGCCGGCGCAGCTCGTGGGCGAGTACGAAAAGCTGGGCGTCGAGTTCGTGCCGATGCTCTGGAACGCCTCGTTCAACGTGGACGACGTGGTCGCGCGTATTCCTGCGGGTGCGAAGTATCTACTGGGCTTCAACGAGCCGAACTTCTTCTCGCAGGCCAACCTCACCCCGGAGCAAGCCGCGGCCGCGTGGCCCAGGGTCGAAGAAGTGGCGCGCCGTCGCGGGCTCACGATCGTGTCGCCAGCCGTGAACTACTGCGGCGGCGGTTGCAACGCGACCGATCCCGTGGATTGGCTGGATCGCTTTTTTGCCGCTTGTCAGGGCTGCCGCGTCGATCACGTCGCTGTGCACTGGTATGCCTGCTACGGCTCGGCGCTGAGCTGGTACATCGGCCGCTTCAAGAAGTATGGAAAGCCGATCTGGGTGACCGAGTTCTCATGCGGTGACGAGGGCGCGCAGCCCGTGTCCCGCCAGCAGAGCTACATGAAAGAGGCGCTCGCCTATCTGGAAGGCGACAAGGACGTCTTTCGGTACTCCTGGTTCTCCGGCCGCACCACGGCCATCGCGAACGTGAATTTGCTCGGCGGCGCCGGCGCCCTCACTACGCTCGGCAGCGACTACGTGAGTCTGCCGAGCCCCGCAGTCTGCCGGCAGTAGAAGCTCGGCGCTACAGCTCGACGCGCGCGACGAGGAACTTGTTGTTCACTTCGGGTGTCGTGATCACCTCGAAGTTCTTGAACTGCCCGATCTCGCTCTTCAGTGAGCCGATGCGACCGTGCTCCGTCGTGAAGAACATCACGCGGACGCCGCCCTTTTTCTGTTCCTCGATCCAATCTTTGAAGCGTTGGCCGGAGGACACGAAGGCCGGGGTGCGGTTGCTCGTGTAGAAGTTTTCGCCCTTCCAGTTCATTTGATACGAGACGAGCGGCTCTTTCGGGCTGGAGCGGCGTGCGTAGTAGGCCAGCACCGTCTCGCGCTGGCCCCAGTGCGGTGCGGTCTTCACTTGGTACACGTTCACGCCCCAGGCTGCCCACACGACCCCCGTGGCGCACAGGAGCAGCGTAGCGTGTGTGCGCCAGCGCCGCACCACTAGCAGGACGCACGCGGCCGCGGACGTGATCGTGAAGCCGATCAGCACGGCGTTGAAGCTCAGCGACTCCGGCCACGGGCGCCGGTAGTTGTACGAAAACAGGTGGACCAGGCGGGATTGGCCTTCGATGTCGCCACGCACCGTCGTGAACAGGTCGCGACCTACCAGCACGAGCACCACCGCCGAGGCGAGCCCGAGCATGCCGAGCATCACGGACGCGTAGCGTTGCTGGGGTTCGTCTTCGCCGGAGCCGCTGTCCGAGCCGCCGAAGCGTCTTACGCCGAAGGCTACGAGCGCGATGCCCAGCACGACGCAGGTGATCGCGAGTGCCACACGCGGCGCGGCTGCGTGCCCCTCGATCAGCTGTCCGAACAGCGAACCCGGAAAGAAACGCGTGCAGCCGTAGACGAACAGCAGCGCGCCAGCCCCGAGTGAAGCGAGGTAACCCGCGAGCAGACGTCCCTTGGGCAAGCTGCCGCCGCCGAGCAGGCGATCCAGCAAAATGCCGGTGAGCATGGCCATGGGCGGTACGGCGGGAAAGATATAATGGTGAAATTTCGTGAGCGTGATCGTGAACATGCTGAACGCGGCCACGAACCAGAGCGCCAAGAAAGCCGCGTAGCCGCTCTGCGGATCGCGCGATTCGTCCCTACCGCGCAACCACCACACGAGCCCGCCGGCAGCCAGCCCCGTCCAGGGGAACAAGCCGTACCCGAGCTGCCAGATGTAGTAGCGGAAGCTCACGTCGTCGCCCGTGTTCGTGTCGTGCACGTGCACGAACGCGCGCTTGTACATGTCGTGAAATAGGAGGCGGTCCGTGAACGGCTGCCCGTGCCGCATGAACATCTGCACGTACCAGGGCAAAATCACGACCGCGACGATCAGCGCCATGCCGGCCAGCTCGAGCCGGGTGAGCTCTTGCCAGCGTTTCGTTGCACCAATGAACAGCCCGGCGGCGAACAGCGGCAGCACCAGACCCGGCGCACCCTTGGCCATCACGCTGAGCGCCATGAAAAACCAGGCGGTCAGGTAGAACAGGCGCTGCGTGCGCCGTTCGTCGCGATTGATCCAGAGCAGGACGCCCGTGAGACCCGACCAGAGCAGCGCACCGTGCCAGGGCTGGAAGTTCTTGTTGCGCGGCG
>DATHEN010001012.1:0-4767 GCA_035318565.1 Polyangiaceae bacterium | reverse complement strand
GCTCCTCAGGCGGGTTTGCCGTGACGGCCGGCGCCTTGCGCGAAGCGTGTCGCTCCAGCCTGCGTCTCACCGCTCAGAATGACGTGGATGCCACGGCGCGTTTCCTCGCCTAGTGCTTGCTCCAGAGGCAGATCCCACTGCGCGTAGGACGACGCGCGATCGCTGCGCATGCACAGCTGCGGAAAGGCGGCCACGCGCGTGGCCAGCTCCCTGGCGACCTCGAGCGCGCGCCCCGGTTCGCACAGCACGTTGGCGAGTCCCATCGCGCGCGCCTCGTCACCGGATACGCCGCGACCCGTCAAGATCAAGTCCAGGGCGTGACTGTGACCCAGCATGCGCGAAAGCCGCACGGTACCGCCGTCAATCAAGGGCACGCCCCAGCGCCGGCAGTACACGCCGAACACTGCATCGTGCGCAGCAACGCGCAGGTCACACCAAATGGCGAGCTCCAGGCCGCCGGCCACGGCGTGCCCTTCCACCGCGGCGATCACCGGCTTGCTCAAGAGTAAACGCGTCGGCCCCATCGGGCCGTCACCATCGAGCGCAACCCGGTTGCCGCGTCCACCGCTGATGGCTTTCAGGTCCGCGCCGGAGCAGAACGTGTCCCCTGCCCCCGTCAGCACGGCCACGTGCAGCGACTCGTCCGCATCGAAGCGGCGGAATGCATCCGCCAGCGCCGCCGCCGTTGGGCCGTCCACTGCGTTGCGCACCTCCGGGCGCGACAACGTGATGACCACGACCCGATCGAAAACCTCGTAACCTACCGTGTTCGTCATGAAGTCAGCTCTCCGGCAGTGTGCGCGCGACCAACGCTCGCGCGTCCACCGCAGCTGGTATTGTCCCGTATTCGAAGCCGCGCTGCCCGCCGAGACGGGTAGCGCAGTAGGCATCGGCAACGGCCGGCGGCGCGTGGCGCACGAGCACGCTCGCGGAGAGCCCGAGAGCCACGTCTTCGGCCAACTTGCGTGCGTTCGCCTCGAACCCGGAGGGATCGGAGAACGCGCCCTTCAGCCGATCCACGTGCGCGTCCAGGTGTCGGTTCGCGCCACGCGCCTGTCCGAGCTCGAGAAGTAGCGCGTCGAGCGAGCGCGATTGCTTTTCCAGAGCACGCAGCACATCCAGGCACTGAACGTTGCCGGACCCTTCCCAGATGCTGTTCACCGGACCCTCCCGGTAGATGCGCGGCAGCACGCTCTCCTCGACGTAACCGGCTCCGCCCAGGCACTCCATGGCTTCGAACGCAAACGGCGGCGTGCGCCGCGTGATCCAGTACTTTGCAACCGGGGTGGCCACGCGCGCCAGAGCTCGCTCCTCTTCGCTAGCGGCGGAGTCGTAACAACGAGCCACGCGAAAAGCGAGGGCGAGAGCACCCTCGAGCTCGAGCGCGAGATCGGCCAAGACGCGCAGCATCAACGGCTGATCCACCAGCAGCCGCCCGAAGGCCGATCGCTGCCGCGCGTGGTGAATGGCCTCGGTCAAGGCGTGTCGCATCAAGCCCGCCGAACCCGCCGCGCAGTCCACGCGCGTCTGCGCCACCATCTGAATGATGGCCGGCACTCCGCGGCCTTCCTCGCCGACGCGAACGGCCCAGGTGCGGTCGTATTCGATCTCGCTCGACGCGTTCGCGCGATTGCCGAGCTTGTCTTTCAAGCGCTGAATGAAGAATCGATTCTTCGCGCCGTCCGGCAGCCAGCGCGGCACGAAAAAGCACGTCAGCCCGCGTTCGGTCTGCGCCAGCGTCAAAAAGGCGTCCGACATGGGCGCCGAACAGAACCATTTGTGACCCGTGAGCTCGTACGCTTCGAGCGTCCCATGGCGTCCCGCGGCGCGCGCGCGCGTGCTGTTGGCGCGCACGTCCGAGCCGCCCTGCTTCTCGGTCATCGCCATGCCGATCGTCGCGCTGGTCTTGGCTGCTGCGGGCAGCGAGCGCGGATCGTACTCGGTGCCGAGCACGCGCGGCTCCCACTCGCGTGCCAGCTCCGGCTCCACGCGCAGAGTGGGCACGCACGCGTGCGTCATGGTGAGCGGACAACACGTGCCGGGCTCCGCCTGCGCGTGCAGATACAGAAGCGCCGCATGCGCAACGTGCGCTCCGGGCCGCGGATTGCGCCAGGTTACCGAGTGCACCTCGTGCGCCATCGCTCGCCGCATGAGCTCGTGATACGCCGGGTGATACTCGACCTCGTCGATGCGGTGCCCGAAGCGATCGTGACTGCGCAGCTCCGGTACATAGCGGTTCGCCTGGGCTGCGAGCCGGGCCGTTTCGCTGGTTCCCACTACCCGGCCGTAAGCGCTCAGGGCTTCGGCAATCCAGCTATCTCCCTCACGCGCAACGGCCTCCTGGAACGGCACGTCCGAGGCGAAAGCGTCGTGGTCTTCCAGCGGAAGCGCTTGATTGACGACTTCGTGCGTGGTCTGCACATGGCGAAGCGGCTCGGTCATGCCTGCGATTGTGCCACGCGTGCGCGATGCTGGCATGACTAGCAGCGCCGCAAATTCCAAGCGGGATCCCGCTACTCTGCGCTGCGCAGGCTGAGATGGACGCTCGCCCCGCCGCCAGCAAGGTTCGACGTTTCCACGCTGCCGCCGCTGCCGCGCACGAGCTCCGCAGTCATGAGCAGACCGAGCCCCATGCCCGCCGGCTTCGTCGAAGCCGGCATGGCCCCGCCGGACTCGAGCGCTGGCGCGGGAAATCCCGGACCGTCGTCCTCCACTACCAGCCGCACTACGCCGTCCACGGCTTCGACTCGCACTATCACGTGCGCGGCGCCGCTGCGCCCGTCTCCCTCGCGCGCATTACTCACCAGATTGTAGACGATGCGCTGCAGGCAGGCCGCGCCGCCCACGAGCAGTGTGGGAGGAACAGCGCCGGCCGAGCGCAGCTCCAGCTCGACATCCGGAAAGTGGCAGCGCAGCGCCAACACGGCAGTGTGCAGGATGCGTTGAGTGTCCACCACTTCTAGCTCGCCCAGAGCGGTCAAGTTGTCGTACGCGCGATCTCCCAGGTTGGCCAGGCGCGACTTCGCGGTCGTCACATCCTCGCGCAAACGCTGTGCGTGGCGACGCACCGAGTCGACGGGCCTTTGGTCATCGATGGCTCTCACCATCATGTCGGAGGCGAGCGCTGCCGCCGAGAGGACGCTGCGCGCGTCGTGATGCTCACGCACGAGCTCTGCGAACGTGCGCCGAGCTCGGTCTACTTGCACGCTGTTGCGGGCGCCCGCGGTCAGCAGATCGAGGCTGCGCTGAGCGGTCGCGATGCCGAGCGCCATCACCGCCAGCAAACACAGCAAGAACATTAGCATCTCTGCCCGACCGTAGACGAGTCGCTCGCCCCAGTGCGCGTGCTCGACGAGCATCAAGATCGCGTACGAACACAGGTTCAACGCTGCGCCCAATACCGCGAGGCGCGGCCAAACTCGCAGACCCGCTGCGTACACGATCACGAGCATCGCCGCTAAATCGGGCCCGCCCAGCAGGCCGCCGTACGCGGCACCGAGAGCCGGCCACAAGCTGGTCTGCAAGAGCGACAGAAAACACACGCCAGCGTCGACCGCGATGGACAGCCCGAGCGTGAAGTAGTCCGCCTTCTGACGTTGGATGCGTCTCAGAATCCACCACGAACAGAGCACCGCCGCGCTCAAGGCAGAAAGATTGACGGCGTAGGGGGCGACGCTGGGGGTCATCAGGCTCAGGAAGCGAGCCAGTATCAACACGCAAAAAACGATGCGGCAGATGCACACGAAACGCTCGCCGCGGAGCGCAGCGGCATTGACCACGGGCACCAGCACGGGATCGAGCGCACGTGGCGACGCAGCCGATCGGAGAGCGGCGAGGCGCGGCGCGTTCAATACCGAAGAGGACACCTTTCGAGTGTCCCCGAAGTCCCGCGCGGTTCAAAGACCTAGCGAAGCTTGGCTAACCCTTGCGCAGAATGTGCTGCAAAAGCTGGCGCGAAATGTCCAGCACACGCGCCGCGGAACGCCGGCTGCCTCCAGCGCGCGCCAGTGCTTCGTTGACCATGGTCGAACGCACCAGCTGTTCGACGTCACGGATGGGCAAGTGACCCACCGCGCTGCGCACGTGCTGCTCGAGCTCGGGCGGCTCGGTCAACGCACGGTCGACCGCCGCCTCGAGCTCGCGTAGTCCGATCGGTTTTCTGAGGAATGCCCGCACGCCCGCCTGCGCGAGCTCGAACGTTTCGTCCGGCGCGGCCGCGCCGCTCATCGCGACCACCGCCGGAGTGGGCGAACGCCGGCGCAGGACCTCGACCAGATCGTGCGCCCTGCCGTCGGGCAGGGCCACGTCCAGGACGATCAGATCCGGCGTGCTCTGATCGAGCGCGCGCCGAGCCTCGGCAATCGAAGCGACGGCATGAACCTCGAAACCGCGCGCCGAAAGAGCCGCTCCGATGTTGCGCCGGAGGCCTTCGTCGTCTTCGACGATCAAGCAGCGCGTCATGTGAGCCTCAGGGTAGCCGAATACTCACGGGACGAAAACGCTGCCATAGCTGGCCCGCGCCGCAGCGATCGAGCTGCCCTCTGGACGGCTGCAGACTGCGCTGCTCTCCGAGTACACCGCGTAGAACGGATCACTGCGGTTTTCGACGAGTACGACCTCAAGACCGTCGGGGCGCGTGTTGATACGCCTGAAGCTCGGGACGAACATGCACTGCTCGCGGCCCTCGAATTGCATGCAGCGCGCGTTCTGCGGGGCCAGCGCGGCCGCGGCTGCAGCCGGAAGTCCACTGCGGATGATCGTGGCGCA
>DATHEN010001011.1:0-4164 GCA_035318565.1 Polyangiaceae bacterium | reverse complement strand
GTGGAACACGCATCAGACGATGTGCCCCCCGGTTGCACGAGACCGCGGGGCACTCCGTGAAATAGACGAAGTCGCCGAGCAGGGCGATGTCATCCGTGGCGTACGCGTCGAACAGCGTGGTGGGAGCGCCGCCGGCCTTCGGAAGGCGCACGATGCGACCGGCGTTCATCTCCGCAAGATAGATGTACGTTGCATCCGTCCTGAAGTCCCACGGATTGGCGATGTCCGATAGCAGCAATTCCGGCTCCGCGCCGCTCTTGGCAACACGGTATAGCTGCCCCTCTTGCGATGCGAGGTTGTAGTACACATGCGTGGCATCGAGCGTGAGGCGGGTGGGATTCGAGAGATCGGACACGAGCACCTCGACGGTGCCGCCGCCTTTCGGCATGCGTCGGATGCTGCCCGTATTTTCCAAGCTGCCCGAAGTGTGCGTGAAGTAGAGGTGCGTCGCGTCCACGGCAAAGGAGTACACGTTGCGGGCCATGACGAGGATGCGCTCCTTGTGCCCGCTCACGCGATGCGCCCGCCAGATCTCGTGTTGGTACGGCTCGTGCCGGGACCAATAGACGTAGGTCTCGTCCAGCGCCATTTCGTACAGCCCTAGCTGGCTAACAATCCAGGGTTCGCCCGAACCCGACGGACAGCCATCCGGCGTTGGCGATCCGGCGTCGGGCTCGTCGCAATCGCCCTCGTGCGGCTTCGGCACGAACACGGGTGAACCCGGAAATCCAGACGGTCGCGAGACGTAGCGCGGAGACTCTGGGGTGTCTTGCCGATCCCGCGGCTGGCTGTGAGCTCCGAGCGACACGTCGTCGTTCAGTCCGCCGCACGCTCCGAACAGCGTGAGCCCCAGCACGAGAGCGAGTTGGGTGCTGCGTCTGCTTGCTGCTAAACATCGATTCATGGCGACTGCTCCTGCTGTTCCGGAGCTGAGTGGCCGCCCGCCGGCAGTTCCGTGATCCCGCCGGCATTTTCTGGCACAGGCTCCGAGAACGCACACGAGCGACGGATGCGCGGCGCAACGGGCGATGTGGGGGCCGCCTGCAGAAAGCGCTGCGCGTGCGCCCGTGCCTCCAGCGCCCGCCCGGCTCGACAAAGCGAGAATACGCGGGACGCAGCGCGCTCCTGCGCCAGGCTGCCACGCGGGAAACGGCGTTCGTGCTCGTCCAGCAGCTCGAGTGCCCCCTCGGCGCGACCACTGCTCAGCTCCCGCTGCGCGCGCACTAGGAGCTCGGTTTCCTCCTGCAGGCTGTCAGGAACGGCAGCGGAAACCGCGCTGGGCGCGGGCCGAGAGCTCGCTGGCTCGGGCACCGGCGCGTGAACGACCGCCCGCGGAACCTGCGGCGAATGGGCGGCGGACTGGACGCTCGGCACCGGCACGGACGGTCGCTCGGGAGCAGGATCCTTCAGCAACAGCGGAGCGGCGAGTGCGCCGCCGATGACCATGCCCACGATTCCCGGAACGATGACGTGCGAGGTGATCGCGCCGAGCCCCGTTGCGACTGCAGGTGCGGCGACCAGGACCGTCTTCGTGGCAGCGGCGGAGCCGAGCGCAGAGGCGGCCTGTGCAGTGGCTTGCACCGAAGCGGACAATGCCAGCGCCGCTCCGCTCGCGGCGAGTCCCGCTCTGACGAGATGTCGATCCCCAGCACTGGGACCGTCCGACGTGCGCGCCAGCTCGACCAGCGCACGCGCTTCGTTGCTCAGCTCATTCATCTCGCGCTCCTGTCGCGTCGCGTCGCGCGGTGAGCGCGGCGTCGAACTCGCGGCGCGCCGCGCGCAGCCGCGAGTAAACCGTGTTCAAATTGATCGAGAGCGCCTCCGCGATCTCAGGCGCCGTCATCTGCTCGAGCTCGGCGAGCACGAAGACCTGGCGCTTCTCGTCGCTCAGCTCTTCCAGCAACGAATACAACACGCGCACGGCTTGCGCGCGGGCCGCGGCCTCGTGCGGATCGGTGAACGCCGGCGCCGGCACGTCGCGGCCCAGTGGCGCTTCCGGACGGCGGCGTGCGCTGCGGCGCCTGTCACTGGCGACACGCAGACTAATACCGAACAGCCAGGTCTTCAGGGCAGAGCGGGCTTCGAAATCCTGCAGGCGCCGATGTACGACGATGAACACCTCCTGCGTGGCATCGTTGACCTCGGCCACGGGAACGCCCAGTCGGCGCAAGCTGCGCCAAACGAAGTCGAAGTGACCCGCGTATATCTCCTCGAAACTCGTGGACATCCCGGCTGGCTCTGCGCCCTCCCCCCCGGCGCGGGCCAGGCGGCTCTGAACGTCGGGCACGGCAATCACGCGGCGTGAGTGGCCAGCGGTCGCGAAATCCGTCAACGGAACCGGATCTCGGCTCCGGCGCTGAAGCGCGCCGCGAAAGAGCTCGGCCGGTGCACCGTACCCAACCCTTCGATTTCGAAGCCAGAATTACCGATGCGCCGGATCAGCTCGGGGGCCGCGACCAGGGCCCACGTCGAGCTCAAGCGGTAGCCGCAGAATACGCGCGCCTGCGCGGCCAGCCAGGTCGCAGTGCCGGTTTTCGGGTCGCTCACACCGCGCCCGCGTCCCATGAGGCGACCGAGCTCGGCTCCCAAACAGCCGCCGAGCTCCAACCCGGAACGAACCGGCAGGTAGCAAACACCCAAGTCACCGGCAGCCAGCCGAATGTCCCCTCCCTGGTCCGGTTCCGCCTCCAGAGTGGCGCGGCGAGAAGGCAAAAAGAACCCACGCAGCTCGAGGCGCCAGGAGCGCCAGGTGGCACCCAAAGCGACTGCGGGGCCGAGACTCGCAGACGGCAAGGCGCCCACATCGAGCAAGGCGGCGGCAGTCGCAGAAAATCCAAGCGCGTGGTTCCGAGACGGAGCTCTAGGTTCGTCTGTCTGGATGGGCGCGTCGGAAACTGGGTCGACTCGCGCGGAGCTCGGGCGGGGTCGCACGTGTTGCTGCGCCTGCGGGGCCGGCGTGTCCGTGTCGCGTCGATACAGCCGCTCGGCGTCTGCATTGGGAATGGCAGGTGCAGGCTGCTCCTCTTCGAGCGCGCGGTTCGTCGTTTCTGGATCGATGGCGAGCGCGAGCACCAAGGCCGCAGGTTTCGTCAGATCCTGACAGCTCTTGGCTTCGAGCTCGCGCCGTAAGGGCTTGCCGTCGATGCGTGTCTCGAGTGACAGGCGATGGCGCGTCCCGTTTCTGCGAATGCGCAGCCGCACCGCAAGCGGCTCCGCGGGGGTCTGACTGCCGGCCAGCAGACGTTCGAGCTCCGTCGCAATCTCTCGTTCACCCGGGCAACCCTCCGGCACTTCGAGCTCGAGCACCACGCGGGCCGGCGCATCGCGTTCTGTCGGCGCAGCAGACGCAACGCAAGCCGAACCCAGCACGACGCCGTAGGGCAGTAGTCGGATCGCCGAAGAAGCCGAAGTCCGGCTCATCCGAGACAAGCGCCGCTATTACCCACGGCAGCCGATGCTGGAGTCATTCTTGGTCTACTATCATAGCGACACCGGCATCGATTGGCCCACGCACTTGCCGCCGGCTCGTATTTCGTATCTTTGTGGACCAACGATCATGTTCAAACGGATCTGGATCGACGAAACCGTGGATGTTGGGACGAACGCAGACACGTTGTATGCGCTACTCAAGGACTTCGACGCGTGGCCGGAGTGGACTCCCGGGCTTCGAGCGCTCAAACGCGATCGCAAAGAACCGCTCCGGGTCGGAGCCAAGTTCGTCATGGTGATCGGGCGGCTGAGCTTGCCCTGCCAGGTGTTCGCCTACGGTCCGTCACGGCTCGAGTGGGGCGGCGGACTGGGCCCATCGATCGTACGCCATAGCTTCGAGCTGACTCCCGTCGATGCAGCGCAGTGCCGATTGCGGCATCTCGAATACGCAACCGGCGTGCTCGCCGCCCTGGCTCTGCCGATGGAAAAAGCGCTCGGCGCCTACGATCATCGCTGGACGAAGACGATCTGCGCGCGCTTTGCGAGCACGTAGTCCTGCGCTGCCGTGATCTGTCGGAGAATACCTGCGTCCGTTACCAACGGATGTGAGAAAGGTCTTGCGCTACGGGCGCCCGCGCCTCACAAACCTGCGGCAATTGCCGGCACGGTGGCGCATGCACTCCAGCTCCAATCATTCACGCCCGCCCTCCCTGCCGGCACTCACGCAGGCGAGCG
>DATHEN010001010.1:0-7133 GCA_035318565.1 Polyangiaceae bacterium | reverse complement strand
CGCGTAGTGCCGCGTCGCCGTCTCGTACTCCACGTGCGAAACCGCGATCGTCACCGTCTTCGTCTCGTCGCGCACGATGCCGCCCTTGGCGATGTCCGCGTACTTGATCTCGTTCGCGAGACCCTTCTTGCTCTGCACCTTCACCAACGCTGCCGTCAGCGTCGTCTTGCCGTGATCGATGTGACCGATCGTTCCGACATTCACATGGGGCTTCGACCGTACGAACTTTCCCTTGGCCATCGCTTCGCTACCTTCTGCTCTCGTGCTGTTGCGCCGCTGTCCGGGGCTTCCTTCGAGCCCACCACCAGGATTGAACTGGTGACCTCGTCCTTACCAAGGACGCGCTCTGCCAACTGAGCTAGGTGGGCAACGCTAATTGCTGAACCGCTGTCGATATTCCTTCTGAGTACTTCCTACATGGAGCGGGAGACCGGATTCGAACCGGCGACGTTCAGCTTGGAAGGCTGACGCTCTACCAACTGAGCTACTCCCGCGGAGTGGATCCGCCGTGAGCCCCCCGCAGCGCCGACGGACGGCGACAGGAAAGCCGATGAGCGGCATCCGAACCCCCGCCCCAGTAGGCGGCGCGTGGGGTGGGGCCCCGCTGAATTCACTTCAGCGGGGCGGGGCGGCGCGTGCCGCCCCGACAAAACAAAACCGACACCGCCTGCGGGCGGCGCCAGCCGCCGGGCAGGCGGTGGAGGGTGTTGGATTCGAACCAACGAAGGCATAGCCGGCAGGTTTACAGCCTGCTCCCTTTGGCCACTCGGGCAACCCTCCGTAAATGTGCTTCGGCTCGGAGCCGCGGAGCTAGCGAGGGGACTCGAACCCCTAACCACCTGTTTACAAAACAGGTGCTCTACCGGTTGAGCTACGCCAGCAAAATGGAGGAGCGCCCCGGGGCGGAACGCCCGAGCATGACTCGACAACAATTGATGAAGGCGCTGATCCTGCACGAGCAAGCCTGGCGTCGGTAGCGTGGTGGCTGAGAACTTCTCGGTCATGTCACAGTGTGGCCCGTTCCTCCCGAGCGTGATGGCGGGGCCACCTCGACGGCTCCCGGGCGGGAGCGCACAACGGACACCCCACCCTTACCGCCCTCGACCACGTTCGGTGCTCGAGAGACAGGTCAGGCGGGGACCCGAGAAGGACGCGTCTGGTAGCGCCAGCCCCAAAGGCTGTCAAGCATATTTCATACCGCCGCCCCCGACGCGCCCGTTACCCCCCATTCCGGCCCTCTTTCTGCTTCCCCGGCGGGAGCTTACGCACGGCGTGGTCAGTGCGCAAGCCACCTGCGCCGGCGCCCGGCGCCGACCGCGAGCTACTCTAGGCTGGCGTTTTGCGCTTTCTCTCCGATAAAGCGTGGCCGAGCAGGGATGCAGGGCTTTTTGCACGGTGCCTGCGCCTGAAGCAGAAAGTCTGATGACTGCGACTCGAATCTAGGGCGCCGCCGTCTTCTTCTTTTTTTGGCGGCCGAGCTCGTCCAGGGCTGTCTGAAGGTCAGCGCGAGAATAGGGCAGGCGGTCGAGGGCCGCATTCTCCGCCCGCGCGGCACGTTCGATCTTCTCCCGGGCTTCTTCGGCCTTCTGCACCCACTGGGAGCGCTCTCCGGTGCGCCGCGCCATGTTCAGCGTGTGGTCCATCATGGTGCCGGCCTTGGTGAGCAGGATGGAATAACGAAAGCGCATGGCGCCTTCGAAGAGCTGCCGGCGCTTTTCGGTGGTGGCGAGTTCGGGCACGGGGACCGCCATCAAGTCCTCGTGCAGCTTCTGGTAGAGCTCCCCAACTCTGTAGCCAGCCATGGCAGACCAGTGCGCATCGTAGGCACGCATGGTGTCGGAATAGGCGCTCTGCGCGTCGAGCAACAGCTGACAGCGCTCTTCCAGAGCCCTGGCGAAATCTTCCGGCAGTGGGTTGAAGCGGATGCGCTCGGCACGGATTCGCCGTAGCTCACCGAGCGCAAAGTAGAGCTGCGCCAGATCGCGCGTCACGCGTCCCGCAGCGTCCAGGCGACGCTCGTCAATCACGGTGCGCCCGCGCTCCACGAACTGACTCGCTCGCTCCAAATCACCCGCAGCTATCAGTGCCAGCGCTTTGCCACTGTTGGCGACGATGCTCTCGTACGATCCGAGATTGGGATAGCGCGCCAGGATCACGTCCGCGACAGCCCCCGCGCGCTCCCAATCTTCGAGGAACGCCAGGATACGCACGCTACGCAACAACGCTTCTCGCGCGAGCTCATGGTCGGCAAAGCGTTGGGCGAGCTCTCGATACCGATCGGCGGCTTGTTCCAACTTGCCTGCCTGGTCGAGCGCCGAGCCCGCCTGCAACAGGGCGTGCGGCGCCAGCCGGCCCTGGGGGTCGAGCTGGTACAGACGATCGAAGCCCTGCGCGGCGCGCTCGTAGCGACCCGCCAGTAAATCGGCCGTCGCAGCCTGGTACAGCTCATCGACGCTGGCGGCTCCGTAAGGCGTGATCACGGTGCGCGGCAAGGTCACGCGCTCGGGGTTCGCGCTGGCGTTCTTGGCCGCCTGTGTCCCATTTGCGGCGCAACCCACCAGTCCGCAAGTGGCGAGAAGTGCAGCTAACGCATTGCTCCATCGGGACATGTTCGGGATCATCGGCATGACGAGTTGAGTGTAGCGGGCCGCTGAAATGTTCCCAGCTCATGCAATACGCGTTGCGCTATGCGCGCCGCGAGCAACGTACCGCGTGCCGAAGTTCGTACGTTGCGGGAAGAATCTTCACCAGTCGAGAGTTCAAGCAGCAATCGGAGCCATGGACATTGGCGTTCATGTTTCGCGCCCGGGGCACTGAACTTGCATCGTGAAGACTGCAACATTTCGCGGGTATTTCCGCTGATTTTGCCCGACAAATTCATTGACGCGCGGCTCGATCCACCTACCTTCGAAGGTATGACGCGTCGTTTGCCAGAGGGAGCGGGCGACCCAACGTCAGGGCGTAGGGCCGATCGTCCCCACACGTGTGCGGGTTTGGTTTTCGTGCGCCCGTCTCCGTCCAGGGAAGCAGGAGGTGCTGACTGATGAAGCAGTTCACAGCGAACCAACAACTGACGGCAGAGGAGCGACACAGGAGCCTGGCGGAAGAAGTGCGCATGCTCGAACGCCGCGCCTACCTGACTCCGGACGAGCAGCGTCACATCACCGAGCTGAAGAAGCAAAAGCTGCTCGCCAAGGACGAACTGTTCGCGCTTCGCCGTTGAGGACCGTTAAGGAAAAGGTTCGTACTCCGTCTTCGAAAACGCAGCGCACGAGAACAGGCTGGCAGCGCCGGCTTGTCGGCCAGTTCGAGCTATAGCGGCACGCACTCGCCGGCCTGACAGGCGAGGCCTTGGGCGCAGTCGCTGGTCGACTTGCACTGTCCGGGCTCGAGGGGCTCGGCGGGTGGCGCTGCCGGAGGCACCGTGAGTTGCTGCTCAGTGGCCGTGGACGCCGTCTTGTCGAAGCGCTCGGCGCCGCCGTACACTTCGCGGTTCAGGTCATCGAGCGCCTCGTCGAGCCGCTGCTTCCAGGGCTGACTCAGTCCACCGGGGTACTTCTGTTCCGTGGCCTTCGCCATCGCGAGCCAGTGGCGCGCGTCGGCCCGAAAGCCGAGGCGGTAGTCGGTCATGCCGCGCAGGTAGGCGTAGCGCGATTGATCGTTGGCGCTCAGTGAGTCTCGATCGCTCTCGAGCACGCGCCAGACCGCGAGCGCGCGCTCGTATTCGTTCTCTTCGTAAAGCCGCTGGCCGCGGTTCAGATCCTCACGGTAAGTGGCGCAGCCGCTGAACGAGAGCAGCAAAAGACAGGCGGCAACGAAGCGTGTCACGAAGCGAAGCCTACACCGGTTCCGCCGTCTGGTCTTCAACGGACCGACGCCGGTAGCGCAGCCGCACGACGGGGAGGCCGTCTTCAATGGCCCTGCGTTCGCGCGGGCTTCTCGCCTGATAGGGGTTTTCATCGACGCGGGGTCCGCTCGGCTGCCACGGCTCGAACTCGGGTACGGACTCGACCAGCTCCTCGAAGTCGAGCGCGCGCTCGGCGACGTCGGTCTGCATGAAGAGCTCGCCTCCCGCCCGGATCACGCGCGCCAGCTCCTGCAGCAAGGCTCGCGTCACCACGCGGCGTTTTTGATGGCGTTTCTTCCACCACGGGTCCGGGAAATGGATGAATGCTGCAGCCAATGTCGCGGGTTCGAAGCGGCTCAGGGCTGCGCCTGCATCCTCGGCGAATACGCGCCCGCGCCGGCCGTAGCCGCGCACGCGCAGGCGTTCGTCCACGATGGTGGCCCACTTTCGCCGGATTTCGAGGCCAATCATGCCCACTTGTGGGACGGCCCCGAGCCGTTCGATCATGAACCAGCCGCGGCCAGGTCCGATCTCGAGCTCGACGCACTCCGCGCCCTCCAATAAGAGCCCGGGCCTGAGCGCCGTGCCTTCGGGCAGGCGCGGCGCGTTCTCGTACGGACCCATGGCGCTCCTTCTACCGCGAACCCGAGCACTCCTTCGCCAGTCTTTTCGACGCGGCGACGCCAAGCTCGCCGGCAGATGACGGACGTGTTGCGCTCGCAGTCCCGTTGGCCCCTGGCCGCGCGCTACGCCCTCGCGCTGGCAGTCTCGGCGCTGCTCGGCTGGACCGCCATCAGCGCCATTCTGGAGCGGACCGGCGGTGAGCCGGCAGTGCCGCTCGACGACACGTTCATTCATTTTCAATACGCGCGCTCGTTCATCGCAGGCGCGCCGCTTCGTTACACGGAAGGCGCTGAGCCGGCAGCAGGCGCGACGAGCTTGCTGTGGCCCGCCGGACTTGCGGTCTTCATGGCCGCTGGCTTGCGCGATCTGTCGATTGTCTGGGTTACCTGGGCGTTCGGCTTTTTGGCTTTGGCTCTGCTCGCGGTCGAGACGCGACGCTTGGCGGAAGGTCTGACCACGGCGGAGTCAGCGCTCTGCGCCGGTCTGATGGTGCTAGCGTTCGCGGGCTTCACCTGGTTTGCCGCGAGTGGCATGGAAGTGTTGCCGTTCGCGTGGCTGCTGACCCGCACCGCGCGGCGCTCCTCCGAGTGGAGCGAACTTTCACCGCTGGCGCGCAGTGAAGTTTGGGACCGCGAGCTACCCGGCTCGGCACCCGTGCGGCGCTTGCGCACGGAGCTGTGTGTACTGGGCGTGCTCTCGCCCTTGATGCGTCCGGAGGGTGCGCTGGCGTCGCTCTTGGCGAGCGCAGCGTTGCTCGCCTACGCCGAGGGCCGGCAACGCACTTGGGGTCTGATTCCGCTCTTCGGACCGCTCGTGCCGAGCTTGCTGAATTGGCTGCTTACGGGCGAAGGACTGAGTACGACGGCCCAAACCAAGTGGCTGCTCTTCAGCCCCTATCACTACGGAGGCCGCCTCTCGGAGCTCATCAGCTACAACGTGCGGCTGTTGCTCGAGACATTGCTCGACGGGCAAGTCTGGAGCGCGCTGTTTCTGCCTTCGGGCGGACGGGTGCTGGCGTGGCTGTGTCTGCCAGCGCTCGTGCTCGCGGGAGTAAGGACGCGGCACGTGTTCCGCGCTGCGGCGGTGCTGCTGCTGGCGCTCGGTCTTTTCATGCCCACGACGTACGACACGTTTCTCTGGAACCGGCTCCGTTACTTGTGGCCCTTCGCAGCTGCGTGGTTCGTGGGTCTGGCCGCGGTCGGCGATGCATTGGGATTCATGGCCGCGCGCCTCAAACCGGAGCTGGGCGGACTGCGCTGGCTGTTCGGCGGAATTTGCATCGGCGCGCTCGCGAGCAAAATCTCCGTGGCCGTCGATGACCTGGCCACGAGCGCCGACGCCATCCGCCGCCAGCAAGTCGCGCTCGGTCGCTGGGCGGCCACCGCGCTCGCGCCGAGCGCACGTATCGGCGTGAACGATACAGGCGCGATCGGGTACTTCAGCGGACACCAGACGTTCGACGTCGTGGGGCTGACTACACGCGGAGAAGCGCGTTACTGGGTCGCCGGCCCGGGTTCGCGCTTCGAGCACTACGAGAAGATGAAGCCGAGCGACCGGCCCACGCACTACATCGTCTACCCCGAGTGGTTCGGCTTGCCAGCGCTTCTAGGCGAAACGCTCACGGAGCGGCGCGTCGCGGGAGCGACGATCCTCGGCGGAGAGACCATGGCCGCCTACGTTGCCGATCATCGCGCGCTCGGTTCGGCCGCTACGCCCACGTTGCCCCCGCGCGGCGTGCCGATCGACGAGCTCGACGTCGCAGACCTGGAGAGTGAAGAGAGCCACGCGTACCAGCTGTACGCGACGACGCAACTCGAGAACATCGCGGTAGAGGATCCGAGCACGCAACGCTGGGACGGAGCACGCAAAGCGCGAACGCGCGAGACGTTCGAAATCGAGATCGCGCCGGGCGGCGTGCTCTTGGCGCGCCTCGGTGCGAGCGCGCCGCTGCGGCTCGAGGTGCACGTGGCAAGCCGTGCAGTGGGAGAGCTGAGCCTGACGGGGCGCGCCTGGGAAGAGCTGACCATCGTGATCCCGACGGGAGTGCCCGCTGGCCGTCAGCAGATCGAGCTGATCGCCGTCCGCGAAAAGTCCTTCGTGGCGTTGCACTACTGGTCGTATGCTCCGCGCAAGTGAGGGCCGCTTCGCCGTAGCACGCCCGGACAAAAGGGTGGCACGGCCCCAGCGCCGGCACTAGGCTCCCCTGGCCCCAATGCACCTGGCCGACGGCGTCCTCTCCAGCATCCCAGTCGCGGTGAGCTTGAACCTGTGCGGCGCAGTGAGCGCAGCGCTGGTCGGCAGTCGATCGCGCGGGCTCGGGGAGCAAGTCGCCTGGACCGGAACGCTCGCCGCCTTCGTGCTCGCGATGCAAGCGCTGAACCTCCCGCTCTTACCGGGCGCGAGCGCGCACGCCATGGGCGCCGGACTGCTCACGTTGGCGCTCGGACCCGCTCCGGCGATGCTCGCCATGTCCGCCGTGCTCGCCGTGCAAGCGCTGCTACTGGCAGATGGCGGCATCAGCGTGCTCGGCATCAACATCTTGAACATGGCGGTCATCCCCGTGCTGATGGTGCAGGCTTGCCGGCACTTGTTCGGCGCGTCCCGCGCCGGGTTGATGACGACCGCCGTCGTGGGCACCACGCTCGGCAGCAGCGCGGGCGCC
>DATHEN010001009.1:0-6106 GCA_035318565.1 Polyangiaceae bacterium | reverse complement strand
CTCCACTGGATGACACGCATAGGCGAGCTCTAGGGCGCGACGCGAAAAGAACGGGTAGAAGCGGCGAATACCGAGCTCTGAGCAAACTTCCCAATTTTGCGCGACGAAGCCTACGTGCTCCGCGTACAGCGGAAGCGCCGGTCGCGGCAAGGGATCTCGAGCTACCTCTCGGCTTCTGGCTCTAGCCCAAGCGGCGTACTCCGCGCGCACGCTCGGACGAATGATCGCGGGGAGTTCCGCGGGGTAGCGTGTGTACGGGCGTCCCAGCCAAAGTCGCAGTTTATAACGAAACCAGTCGGGGATATCCGAGCGGCCGTTGGGCAACGCGTGCAGACCGGTGAGCAGCCTAAACAGGCTGGTCTCCGCGGCCCAATCCTTCAACGTCGGTGTCGAACCGCAAACCACGTCGGCGAACTCGCCCCCGAAGAGCACGCGTATGTCGAGCTCGCGCGCGATGTCCGGAAGCATACACAGCGCCGGATGGAGCACCATGACTACGGATTCTGGCGCCTGGCGCTGGAGCTCGAACCATGTGCGCGGAGCGAGGCGTACGATGCGCGCCTGTAAGAGCTTCGCTGCGCGGTGTGCACGTTCGACGTGAACTCTCTCGCGCTCGAAAACGGCGCTGGCTTCTGGCATGAAGGTCAGCGTCGAAATCGGGATCCCGAGCTTGCCTGAAAGAGCCGCCAACGAGGACGAGTCGACGCCGCCGCTCAGCGTGAGAAGATTGCGTCCGCGCGGATCGAGATTCGCTCGTAGCGCGGTCAGAAGCTCGTGCCGGAGCGCGTCGGCGTGCTCGCGCCGGCGTTCCGGCGAAGGCCGCGGCAAATGCCGCGGTCGAGGATCCCAGTAGCGCTGCACGCGAAGCGTGCCGTGCGGGTCGATGCTCAGCACGTGACCGCGTTCGAGAACTTTTACACCGGCTAGAAGCGATCGTCCGTCGGGGAAGAAGTCGATCGCGGTTGCCCACGTTGCCGCTACCAGTGGGTCCAAATTCAGTGAGCCGTCAACGAAACGGGGAAAAAACCCGAGGCGAGTGCCCACCGCATACCGAGTGCGCGAGACGAGATAGTAGAAGGGAACACAGCCCCCGCATGCGCGGGCCGCGATGAGGCCACTCGGGGCAAGCGCGATGAACCCGAAATCTCCCTCGAACGCGTCGAGCTGCGCCGGGCTCTTCGCGGCGCGTTCGGCCATCCGAGCGAGCTGGCTCCATTCCGCGAATAGCTCGCGTCCTTCGGCGAAAAATACTCGAGTGTCCTCGGCTTCCGCGTCGTGGGACGGGCAATCGGCGTCGAGGGGTGCCGTGGCGATGACCCACCCGTCGAGGTCGCGCACCAGCTCGAACGCTCCAGATTCCTCCAAAATGCAGAAGAGATCGCGTCTAAGCCGAGGGTCGAGCTCGCGAACAGCAAGCAGATTGACGAAGGATTTAGTCCCGGCTTCGAGCACGTTTCGCCTGCGGCTCGAGGGCATGCGTTGTGCCGGCATGCAGGGCCTCACGTACGACGGCGGCCAGCGCCTGCGGCGTGCGTCCCTCTTGCGGGACGCGCAGTGCGTATACGGGCGTTGCGCGCGCTACCCGTGCTGCGTGATGGAATGATGAAGCCACGAAGCGCGGAGCCCACCAACCTGGAATGCGCGGGTGGCTGATGATGGAAATGGCGGCACCTGCCGCGGGAAGGCGGACGAGCTCCAGGCAATCCCCACTAGTGCGTTCTGGCAACAGTATTGCGTCCACCGGCACCTCTGCCGGTGCGACCGGCGCGCTCACTGCCACGCGATCGTCCGCCGTCGGGCGCGAGTCCGCCGCGAGCAGTACCGCCAGATCAGCCGAGCTTTGGCGCAGGCGCAAACGCGTCGTTCCGCGTTGGCCGAACAGCTCGTCGGGCGTGTCGCGCAGGAGCAGGAGATCGTCCGTCAAGAGGCGCCCACCAGCCGCGCAGCACAGTGCCGCGAGCATGGACTTGCCACAGCCGGACGGGCCAAGGAAGGCGACTCCACGGCCGTCGATCTCTACTGCGCTCGCGTGAAGCACACAGGCTCCCCTCAGCGTGAGGAGTGTTCCCAGGATGGCGCCTTGCGCGAACGTGCTCACCACGTCAGGGGGTGCCGAGGCGGCTGGCGCAATGCGGATGCGAGTGAAATCGCGGTCGATGCATGCTTCGAGTAACGCGCTGATGCCTAGCTTGTACTCGGCCGCGGTTTCGACGATCCAGAAACCCCGTTCGTCGTCTCCGTACTCGGCCAAGACGTTACCTTCCGGGCGACGTACCGCAGCACTCCCCGAGCTCTCGAGGACCAGCCGCACATCCGAGTCGTGTGAAGTCCCGGGCTCTGCGTCGAGCTCCAAATCCGAACGCACACGAAGCCCGTAGAGTACATAGTCCCAAGCCATGTCCCCTTCAATCGGCGGGACGAGCACGGACCAGCGGGCGGAAGCTCGCGGCCGTGGGATCCGCCGCGACCTGGCCGCCCACCTCGAGCCATGCGTGAAACGCAAACTGCCCTGCCAGCCGGGCGCTTCCGATGCGCAACGAAGGCTTATGCTTTCGCAACAAGTGTCCGGCGATGAGCGCTCGGCGCAAACAAGGCGAGCCACCTGGTAGCAGACGCACCATGCGATCCGCTGCCCGACAGGCCCAGCGCACCTGAGCCGAGATAGTTTCCAGATCCGTCTCCGCGGGCGATGGCTGGTCCGGGGCGAAGGTGATGCCTAGCGCGCTGGTGAGCTCGGGGAGTGAGCGAGTACGCAACCCCGCCTCCACCAACACCGCCGACTTGGCGACGCGTAGCCAGCGATGAATGAACGATGATCCTGCGATGGAAGTCATCGTGACCAGATTTCACTCCGCTAAAGGTTCGTGAATGGTCAGGAGTCCCTTGTCCACAAGACGTGCGACGAGCTCTGCGACGTCGCCCTCCGCGGTCTCGACGTCTACGTCGAACTCCGAGCAGAGTGCCGCTCTTACGTGCTCCAGGTCTCCATGCTGTTGCAGGAGCTGCCACACCCGCGTGCCACTGCGATTGAGCGCGAAATACTCCCCCGTTCCGACATGGAGGAGCACCGCCTCCTCGTCCAGAATTTCACCGATGACATCCTCGGCGATGCGTACGACCTGCGGCCGCTTCATGAGCTTATGCTAGCACCGGGCGCGCTGCATACGAACGTTTCCCTGCCGAGCGTGGTGAGCAGCCTGCCGGCAGGGGGGCGTCAGACCGCCACGAGCGCGGCGCGTTGATAGGATTGGTCGCCGCCAGAGCCAAGCCATTCGGGTAATTTCCGAAGCGGCGTCTCCTCGAGCGCGTTGCCGAGCTGCGCGAGCCGTCCGTTGTACAACGCCATGCGGTGACTGAAGCGCTCGCGACTCAGCGCGAGCGTAATCACGTCGTGTAGGGTCAAGTCGCGCCCCCCGGTGTACTCGTGGGCGAGCACACGGAATCCGCAGCCTGAAGCCAGGGCATCCAGCGATCGCCGAGTGAAAAGGCTGACGTGACCGAAGCTGGAGACGTGGATGTGGCGTCGCTCGAGGAAGCGGAAGCTGCCCGAGTCGACGGCGGGCGTGTTCAGATAGAGCATGCCGCCGGCTTTCAGCAGGCGGCGACATTGCTCGAGCGCGGAGCGGGGCTCGACGATGTGCTCGATGACTTGCAACATCGTGATCACGGAGAACTGGTGATCTTCCGCGATGTCTTCCAGTCTGCCGGCTCGCACACGGAGACCGGCGCCGCGCGCGCGCGCTGCCGCGGCTTCGCTGAGCTCTACTCCTTCGGCCTCGAACTCGTTCGTGGCTGAGAGCGCCAAGAGAAAGCCCCCGAGTGCACAACCCACGTCGAGCAAACGCCCACCCCGAAGCTCGTCGGGGACCCAGCGCAGAAGGGCCTCGACGTCATCGTGGTTCGTGGCATGCGGAACGCGCCGCGCCAGGTGATTGAAGGTTTGCGCTTCGTCATTGTAAAGAAGCGTGAGGGCCGCTTCGGTCGGCACGGGATCCATGTATACGGTGCCGTCTTCAGCACAGATCGAGAACTGGAACCCGACGGGATTCGCGAAGCGCTGGCGGACCCGGGTCCCTTCGCAGCTCGGACAACGATTGGCCCGCAACAAGCCGCTCGCGCGCTGGCCCTCGGCTAGAAATTGCTTTTCCATGGCTGCGCGGCGGCGGTGGTACTCCCGCTTGTGGGCGAACATGTTCGCGCCCTCACCGCTAGCCACGAAGTACAAGCCCCGCAGCAGCCGCGCCGTCTTCGCGTGCAGGGTCGCCGAATCGGCACCCGTGTTGAGGCGACGGTATAGAGTGCGGAGGGTGGCCTGCATAACGTCGCAGACGATAGCCGCCTTGGAGGATTTTCTCTACAGGGCCGGCGAAGTGACCCGGTGCTTTCGAAACCCTTGTGACCAAACCCCTCGCACAGGGCGGATCCCTGTGATACATGGGCGCCGTGGCGTTTGGAGGGTGCCTAGGCTTGCCAGGAATCTTGGGATCGGGCTCGAACAGGGCCCGTGAGAAGGACTCGAGTTGCCAGGGGGCAATGGTGGATGGCGTACGGACTCCCCGAGCGGGCATCTCGCGGTGATGAGTGACCTCCGTGCCCCGACATCGGACCACTATGTGGAGAGCGCGAGCCGTCCTGGCGTTGGCTGGGCTTCTGCCCATGGTCCGGCTCGGGCGCTAAGAGGGCGCTTGGCGGGATGAGCATTGCCCGCCACGCCCTTTGGCGCTCGTCGCGTCCAGGCGCGGAGTACACTTCTGGCGTCTTGAAGGAGCCCCGGAGTAGTAGCCGCCCGCAAGTGCAGAATGGAAGCGTCGGTTCGCGCCGCCGACGGGGCGAACGAAGTGTTCGATTGCCGGTCGACAACATACTGCTGGGGCTCCTCTGTCTGGTCGTCTGGGGGTCACTGCTCGCAATCGGCGGCGTGCATCTGTTGTCCTTGCTCGTCGTCGGCGCTGTCGCGACAGGGGGTGCGGCGTTCGCGTTTGCGAGCGGCTGCGTGACGCGCGTTCCGCCAGCCGCGGGCATTGCTCTCGCGCTCGGCGTGTACACCTGCATTCAGGCGCTCCCGATGCCTCTGTCGTGGCTCGCGGCGCTTTCTCCGATCGCCGCGGACACGTGGAGCCGAGCTCTACTGCCCTTCGGCGAGCCCGCGCCCGCTTGGGCGACGCTCTCGTTGGTGCCGCGCTTGAGCCTGGTCGAAGCGCTGAAATGGTGGACGTACGCCTGTGTATTCGTGCTGGCGGCGGGGGTATCGCGCGTCCGTGGCCCGAAGGCCGGCGTGGCGATCGTGTTCGTATCCGGTACGCTTGCCGCGGGAGTAACGCTCGTACACGGGCTGCTCGGGTCGTCGCAGGTGTTCGGTCTGTACGAGCCCAAGTTCGTGCCGGGACGCTGGGCCGTCGGGCCGTTGCTCAACACGAACAATTTGTCGGGCTACCTGAACTTGGCCATTTTCTGTGGCGTCGGGTTGCTCTTTGGGAATTCCCGGCACCGATTTCGGTATTGGATTGCGTTCAGGCTGGTCGTGTTGATCGCGACGAGCCTGCTGGCAGCGTCTCGTGGGGGGGTGATCGGGCTCCTGCTCGGGTCGGGCTTGCTCGTTCCAGCAGGGCTCTCGCTGAGGCGGCGCAGCGCGGTGATTTCTCGCCGAACACTCGGCGCCTTGGCGCTGTTTGCTACCCTAGGTCTGGCGCTGGCGTTGATCGGTGGCACGCGCGAGACGTGGCGTGCTTTGTACGACGCCAACCTTGCCAAGTTGGAACTCGCGGTGTGGACGAAACCCATCGTCGAGGACCATCCTTGGTTCGGCGTGGGGCGCGGGGCCTTTGAAACGGTTCTGCCCGCGTACCACGACGCTTCGGGTCACATGTCGTACACGCACCCGGAAAACTTCATCGCTCAATGGGTGACCGAGTGGGGCTTGCTCGTCGCGCTGCTCGCGCTCGCGGCATTCGCGTGGGTATTTCGCTCGTCGCGGCTGCAAGTTCGGCGCAGCGTGACGGCCATGGGTGCCGGAGTAGGCGTGCTCGCCCTGCTTGCGCAGAATCTCGTCGATCTAGCGTTCGAGGTGCCCGCGGTGGTCATCGCCTTGGCAGTGGTATTGAACGCG
>DATHEN010001008.1:0-2000 GCA_035318565.1 Polyangiaceae bacterium | reverse complement strand
CCAGCGCCGCCCATGCTGGAAACGCGCTGCGCGCGGCGCGGACGGCTTGATCGATCTCGGCAGCGCCGCCTGCGCACATCTCACCCAACACGTTTTGATCGATCGGCGAGACGACCTCGAACGTCTTGGAACCGCCGCCGGCTGGCTCTCCACCGATAAAGTGGCGGGGTTCCACCTGCACATCGGCAACTTTCATGCGCGGCTTCACGGAACTACCTCCATCAATTGCTCTTGCGGGCGATTGGAGCCGGGCCCTCGCGCCCTCCACGCTGCGCGTCGCGCCAGAATGGCTCGCGCAGCGCTCGCTTCAGCACCTTGCCAGGACCCGACTTCGGCAGCGCCTCGAGCTGGATCTCGATGCGTTTTGGCACTTTGTAGCCGGCGATGGTCTCCTTGCAGAACTCTCTGAGTTCCAGAGCCAGTGTTTCGCTGCCGTCTCGCTGATCCGAGCGCGTCACGACTACCGCGTGCACTGCCTCACCCCAGGTCGGGTCGGGGATGCCGAAAACGGCGGCCTCGACGACCGCGGGATGCCTGTACAGCACGTCCTCGACTTCTATCGAGTATACGTTTTCGCCGCCGGTGATGATCATGTCCTTCAAACGGTCGACGATGAACAGGTAGCCGTCCTCGGTCACCGAGCCCGCGTCGCCGGTGCGGTACCACCCGCCTGCCAGCGCTGCGGCCGTTGCAGCTTCGTCGTTCCAATATCCCGGCGTGACGTTCGGACCGCGCACCAAGATTTCCCCAACCTCCCCGGCGGCACACTCGGCCGCATCGGCTCGTACTACACGCACGGCTACTCCCGGCACGGCGCGTCCGCACGATCCGAGCAACTCCGTGCCGATCACGGCCTGCTCGTCGCGCAGGCAAGTGACAATAGAGGACGTCTCCGTGGCGCCGTAAAACTGCGCGAGCTCGCTGGCTGGGAACGCTGCGTGCGCCGCCTCGATCACCGCGTTCGCGATCGGCGAGCCGGCATGTCCGAGCATGCGCAACGACGACACGGCGCGCGGGGCGCTGCCCTGAGCGGCGATCAGAGCGGCGAGCATGGTCGGCACCGGCATCATGACGGTAACGGCGTGCTGCTCGATCA
The DNA here is from genome assembly GCA_035318565.1 of Polyangiaceae bacterium. Taxonomy (GTDB): domain Bacteria; phylum Myxococcota_A; class Polyangia; order Polyangiales; family Polyangiaceae; genus DATDJP01. Next base: position 904 of record DATHEN010001008.1, on the reverse strand, counting down.
AGTCGAGGCAGCGCTCCGGGTCGAAGGCTGGAACGATGACGGTGGTTCCGCCGAGCCAGATCAAGCTGACCAACGGCGCGATGCCCGCCACGTGGAACATGGCCGGCGCGGCCAAAAAACGGTCAGCTCCGGACAGCGAGCAGCCGACTATCTTGTGGAAAGAGTTCGCGATCAGATTGCGGTGCGTGAGCATCACGCCCTTGGGAGCACCCGTAGTGCCCCCCGTATAGAAGAGCGCCGCCAGCGAGTTTTCATCGAGCGTGCGCTGCGGCGCGCGGCACGCGCTCCCGAGCAGCCGTTCGTAGTCGTCGCGGATCGATATGACGCGCTCCACGCACGCTGAGAGCCCGCCGGGTTCACGATCCGTGATCAGCACGCGCGCGCCAGAGCTCGCCAGAATCGCCTTCAGTTCGCCCTCTGCGAGCCGCGTGTTGAGCGGCACGATGGTCATGCCGTAGCTGGGAATCGCGCAAAATGCTTCGAAGTAGTTCCGGCTGTTCGCGGCCAGGATCGCCACGCGCTCGCCGGACCGTATGCCGATCCCGGCCAAGCCTGCGGCGAGTCGCGCGCAGCGCTCGTGAAGCTCCGCATAGCTGACGCGCATGTCGCCGTCGATCACGGCGACCTTTGCGGCGTGCACTCGGCGAGCGTGCTCCAGAGAGTCGAATAGGGTCAACACCATGTCCCTCCCCTCCCTACGTTGCCGCAACGTCGACGACGACGTTACCGAACAGCTCCGGCGACTGCAGCCGCGCGAAGGCGTCGTGGATGAGTTCGAATGGAAACACCGAATCGATGACGGGGCGTATGCCCGACGCTTCCATGAAGCGCAGCATCTTCAGCGTGTCGGCGCGCGATCCCGACGTCGACCCGATGATCGAGATCTGGTGATAGAAAATCCGCG
>DATHEN010001007.1:0-5692 GCA_035318565.1 Polyangiaceae bacterium | reverse complement strand
AGCTTCTGATCGTACGCGGCATCAAATACAACTTCTCGTACAGCGGCTGCGGCCACGCGGATGGCGGCTTGCAGTGCCTGACCGCGGCGAAGCCCAACGGCACCTTCAGCAACGAGGCGCTCGCGACCGGCGAATCGATCGACAATCGCATCGTGCGCGCGCTCGAGCCGGCCGGCAACGAGCCGCTGAATCTGTACGCGGGCCGCAAGAGCGGTTACCTCGACGACGTGCTCTCGTACCGCAAGTCGGGCGATCGGCGCGCCGCAGAGCCGAACCCGTTCAATGCGTACAAGCGCATGTTCGGCGTTCCGAACGCCGACACCAGCGTGCAGGCCCAGCTCGCCAATCAACGCAAGAGCGTCAACGACGTGGTGCGCGCGCAGATGCAAGCCTTGCTCGGGCGTAGAGAGCTGTCCAAGTTCGATTCGGACCGCCTCAAGCTCCACTTCGAAGCGATTCGCGACTTGGAGGTGCGGCTCGCGTGCCACCTGGCGACTGATCGCTACACACAGATCTCCACGGTGCCCGCCAATACCGTGGATGACGACGAGCAGATCGAGAACATGGTGCAGATGCACATGGACGTGATCGCGCTCGCCATGTCGTGCGGGCTCTCGCACGCCGCCACGCTGCAGATCGGCAATGGCAACGATCAGACGCAGTACATGATCGACGGCGCGCGCCAGGAGCGCTTCCACCACATTTCACACCGCATCAATGGTGACGGCTCCACGGGCGACCCGATCCCCAATGCCGACATGAAGCACCACCGCATCGATCGTAAGTTCGCGCTGTTTTTCAAATATTTGCTCGATCGTCTGTCCCAGTACACGACGCCAACGGGCAATCTGCTCGATCAGGGCGTGGCCGTGTGGACCAACGACCTGGCCGCTGGCGTCTCGCACAGCAGCAACAACTTGCCGTTCGTGTGCGCGGGTTCGGCGGGTGGCTTTTTGAAGACGGGCGTCTACGTGGACGCTGCCAACGTGGATCAGAACCGCTACGTCACGAACAACAAGATCCTGAACACGTTCGGCGCGGCCGCCGGCGTCAAGAATGGCGCAGGTGGCCCACTCGACGACTTCGGCGATCCGTCGCTCGAAAAGGGCCTCGTCCCGCAGATGCTCGCCTGAGCCCGCGGGGCGGACCCAAGCGGAGCGGTCGCCCCGCCGTGGGTATTATTCTACGCTCGAGCCGAGCTAAGCTGACGGACTGGCGAACGTCCCCGTACGGCTGAGTGTGACGGGTACACCGTTGAGAATGGACTGACCGACGACCGATTCGACGTGCTGGTCATCGGTCCAGTCGTTGGCCGAAACGCCGGGGTGTGCGCCGGCGACGCGTTGCCAGGCTGCGATCTCAGCGTGGCCCCAACCGTGGGGCAAGCTGACGACGCCGGGGCGCATTTCGTCCGTGATCTGAACGCGCACTTCTCCGCGGTGTACCCGGCTTTGCAGCGTTGCGCTTTCGCCATCCGCGATACCGATGCGTGCGGCGTCGCTGGGGTGCACCAAGAGCACGCAGCGGTCGCGACCCGCGACGAGCTTGGTGACGTTGTGCATCCAGGAGTTGTTCGAACGGATGTCGCGACGGCCGATCAGCAGCAGCTCGTCCGTGCGCGCCCGCTCGGACGTGCTGGACAGCTCCGTGATCGCGGCGAGCAGCGCAGGGGGCGAAAGCTCGATGCGCCCGTGCTTGTGAAAGATCCGGTGCTCGATGCCGGGCTCCAGCGGGCCGAGATCCACGCCGTGCTCGCTGGCGCGGACCTTGGCGCCGTTCAGACCTTTGTGGCCGGGCAAGAAGCGATCCCCATAAGGACCCATGCGAATTGCCAGATCGGCGATGCTGGCAGGCGTGAATTGGAAGCCCATTTTACGGGCCTGGCGCGCCACCCAGTCGACGGGCGCCATGCCGGCAGGGCCGCCGCCGAGACGGTAGCTGAGGTCGAGTAGGATCTCCCAGTCCGTGCGCTCATCCGCGCCTCGGGCGATCGCGGGTTTCGTCCAGCGTATGACGTTTCTGGCCGCCACGTTCGCAAAGAACAAGTCCACGTGCTCTTCCGAGAGAGCGCCGCAGGGAGGCAGGATGACATCGGCGAAACGCGTGGTCTCGTTGATGTACGGATCGATCGAGACCATGAACTCGAGCTTCGACACGGCTCGTGCGAGACGGCCGCCGTTCGGTGTGGAGAGCACTGGATTGCCTGCGAAGGTGACCAGCGCACGCACCTGGCCTTCACCCGCGGTTTCCATCTCCTCGGCCAGGGTGGACGCGGGAATGTCGCCTGCGGTTTCGGGCAGCCGGCGCACGCGGCTGTGCCAGCGCGCGTAGCCATCCGCACCGACCATGCGCGCGAGCCGCGGCAAATCGATGGCGGGTTTGGCGAACAACGCGCCGCCCGCTGCGCCGAGGCGACCGGCCACGATGTTCAAGACATCCACGGCGTACGAGGCGAGCGTGCCGAACGCGTTGTTGCACACCCCGACCCGCGCATACGCCACGCTGGAAGAGGCCTGTGCGAATTCCAGCGCGAGCCGGCGGATGGTGTCTGCGCTCACCCCCGACAGCTGCGCTGCGCGCTCGGGCGTGAAGCTGCGGAGGTGCCGGGCGAGCGCTTCGAAACCGCGCGTGTGGCGCTCGATCCAGGCGGTGTCCGTCTGGCCGCGCTCGATGAGCACCTGAATCATGCCGAGCAACAGCGCGGCGTCCCCGCCCGGCAGCACCGCCACGTGCTCCGAGGCCAGCTCGGCGGTTTCCGTGCGCCGCGGATCGACCACGATCAGTTTGGCGCCGCGCTCGCGCAGTGCGCGCAGGCGAGCGCGCATGTTCGGAGCCGTGAGCAGGCTGCCGTTCGACACCAGCGGATTGGCGCCGATGCACAGAAAATATTCGGTGCGATCGAGATCGGGAATGGGGGTGGAAAACGCGCTGCCGTAGAGAAAATAAGACGCCGCAAAACGCGTGCTGGTGTCCTGGGAACCCGCGCTGGTCGAGTTCTTGGTCTTGAGCGCACCGAGTAGTGCTCCGCGCATGAGGAGCGCGCCGTACTTGTGAACGACCGGCGTGCCCATGTACACCGCGACCGAGTCGCGGCCGAAGCGACGCTGAATCGACTTCAAGCGCTCGGCCGTCGTACTCAGCGCTTCGTCCCACGAGATCCGCTGAAACGCACCGCTCGCGTCTCGCCGCACCGGCGACTTCAAGCGATCCGGATCGTGTTCCAGCTCCGGCAACGCGAGCCCCTTCGGACAGATGAAGCCCCGAGAAAAGACGTCTTGCTCGTTGCCGCGCACGCCCACCAGACGCTCTCCCTGGACGTCTACGGCAAGCCCGCAACCCGTCTCACAAAGCTCGCACACTTGGTATCGAGTCGTTACGGCTTCGCTCATCTCCGGCCTCCGCATTCGAAACGCCGTCGCTTCATAGGGTAGAGCCGGTGAATTCGGAAGTGACGACGAGGGAGATGTTTGAGGCCGGGGCCGCCGGGGCCCCAAACCAGGGAGTGGGGCCCCGAACCGATTTATTCGGGCGGGGCGAGGGGCAGAGCGCCTCGAAGAAAGGTTACGACGAGCACCCATCTCACGCAGTGAGATGGGCTCTAGTGCGTGGGTCCGTGCTTTTTGCGGACCCCGGCGGCCAGGTTCACTACGCGCTCGGTCGCTGCGCGCACCACGGGTTCGAGGGGCGTGATGCAGTCCACGAGATCTCCCACCCTGCGCGTCGCGTCCTCGGCCCGTGACCACGCCGCCTGAGAGCCCATGGTTCCCGGAGTCGAAGTCAGTGCAAGCTCGTATGCTGCGCGCAGATCGCCGGCTACGGCGGCGATCTGTTTGCGCCGCATCACGTGCGCTTCGTCCGTGGCCAGCCAGAGCGCGCGCAGAATACCCAGCAGGTCGCGCACGGCCGTGAAGGGAAAGGGGGCGCTGAGTCGCTTCTGCACGATCGTACACCGCTAGTACGTCGGCCGGGAGCGCGCGGCCAGGGCGGTATTGCGGGAGGGAAATGTCTATCCAAGTACGGTACTTGGAGTACTTCGCCCGCGGGCATGCAGCGAAGTTCAGCGAGCTGGGCTACGCCGCTGTCGACGAGAAGGCTTGGCGCCGCCGCGCGCACGTAGCGCGAGCAAAAGGGCGATGAGCGCCAGTGGAAGCGCGGATCCCGCTTCACCGCGTGGAACCGAGCAGCCTGCACAGGATCCGCCCGATCCGCGTGTCGGAGCAGGTTGAGCTGGCTTTGCGGGTGTGGTGGCGGGTGCCGGTGCGCCGGCGCTGGTCGGGAGTGGAGCGCTCTCTGGCGCTTGGCTAGGTGGCGCGCTTGCAGCGTCCTTCACCGGCGTCGGCGCCGCGCCGTCCACGTTCGCGACTGCTCCTGGTCCAGCCTTCGCCAAGCGATTCAGCTCTGCAATGTCTTCCGCAGCCGCGCTGCTCGCCTTGGTTCGGCTGCAGATGCTCACGCTGAGCGGGCTGACTTTCTCTTGCGCGAAGATCAGATAGCGCGTGCCGCGCTGAAATTCGAACCCACACATCGAGCCCTGGTCGACCGTGACGACGTCGATGGTCTTGCCGCTTTCGCCCTTCCAGTGCTGCAGCACCTCTATCCGCACCGTGATGCGATGAGCCGCAGGCCTGTGGCGCAAGCTGAGCACTTTGCCTTCGAAAACACTGCCGGCTGCGTCGAGCGACGAAGCGACATCTCCGGGCTCGACACAGCTGCAGGCTCTGGCGCGCGCTGGTACGGCCAGGACGGCCAGGGTTACAGCGGCGGCCATCAGGAAGCGCGGCATCCAATACGTCGGGTTCACGGTAGTTCGCTCTACTCCGCGCGCAGCTCGGGCGCGAGTTTCGCTCGATCCGGTCGCCACGAACAGCGCCCGCCCCGCTCCGAGTGCGTCGAAGCGGGGCGGGAACCGACCCCTCACGATACCGGGTGGCTTAGTACGTAGTCGGAGGAAAGCTGGGAGCGCCGGGCGCTTTGCAGAAGTCGCCGCCGTACGGGCCGAGCGCGGGTGCCGCGATGCTCGGCGCCTGTTCGTCGACCGCGAGCAGGTAGGCCACGAGTGCGTTGACTTTCTCTTGTCGCAGAGCGCCCGTCTCCTTCAAGAAGTTCGGCGAGAATGCGCGATAGTGCGCGGCGAACTTCGGATCCTCGGAGAACAGCGCTTCCAGGCTGCGAGCGCCGCCGTTGTGGAGGTAAGGCGCGCCGATATTACCGGCGAGCAGAGAGGGTGGGTTGTAACCGTTGCCGTGTGGCTGGTTGCCTTGCGCCGGAGCACCATTGGCGCGAATCTCCGGGAACAGACCGTTCGTGGCGACCGCGGATTCTGCGACGCCGAACGTGCCGACGTTACGCAGCACGCACACGATCTGGTCGAATGCACCGGCGGCCTGCGCGTTCGGCGCGTTGAAGCGCATGTTCTGATCTGCCGGTGCGAGTGCCGGCAACAGGGTCTGCGGGAAGTTTGCGGCGGCGACGGCTGCGGACCAGGAAGTGGTTTTCAGCTGTTCGTTGACGGCGATGGCGGGATCGTAGAAGAGCTTCGAGATGGTCCACTTTTCGCCGCCGTGGCAGCCCGCGCAGCTCGCGCCGACGAACAGATCGCGACCCTTGGCGATCACATCGTACGCGAGTGTGCTGGGAGCGCGTGGTGAGCGCAGCTCCTTCACGTATTCGGTGATTTCCGCCCAATCGTTCA
>DATHEN010001006.1:0-3248 GCA_035318565.1 Polyangiaceae bacterium | reverse complement strand
TGGCGAGCGCTTGCCGCGCGTCGTCGAGCACGCGCGCGGCGGCAGCAGCGTCTTCTGGATACGGCAAGAAACGGACGTGCGGATTCAACTGCTCCGCGAACGGCTCGCGGTAGCTGCTGCGCAGTCCGCAGGCGGCCAGCGGCCCGTACGAGAGGCCGTGATAGCTGGCACCGAACGCGAGTACGGCGGATTTGCCGGTGTAGAGCGCAGCCGTCTTGAGCGCCGCGCTGACGGCGTCCGCGCCAGATTGTCCGAGGATGACTCGCCCCTGCCCGGATGGGTGCAGTTTCGCCAGGCGTTCGCTGAGAGCGATCTTCGCGTCGCCCGGGTATACGTCTCCCAGCGCTTGCCACAACCGCTCGCTCTGCAGCTGGAGCACGCGCTGCACGTGGGGGTGGCGATGGCCCAGCAGCTGGGCGCCGAAGCCGCCGCACAGATCCACGTAGCGGTTGCCGTCCACGTCGATCACGTTCGAGCCGGCCGCGCGGGCGTACACGATGCTGCCGGGAGGGACGTCCGCCTGCACACCGGGCGTGATCTCGGGAACGCGACGCTGGCCCATGGGAGCCGACGCGACGCTCTCACGGGTCAACCAGGTGCGGCTGTGCGGCCCAGGCGGGCGCACCACGATCGCAGGCTCGTCCTGCGGAAGCAGAGCGCGGCCGAAGCCCTCCGCCGTATCAGTAGCAGACTCGGTTTCGGCCACTGCGCTTGGCTTCGTAGAGCTTCTCGTCCGCGCGTTGAATCAGGTCCGTTGCCGTTCTGTCGTCCGTGAGCAGAGCGCAGCCTATGCTGATCGTGACGGCGATGCGTTCACCTTGGAACACGAAGGTGTGCTCGGCCACGCGACTGCGCAGGTTCTCCGCCAGCGCCGCGGCGCCTTCTATGGGGGTTTCCGGCAAGACGATGGCAAACTCTTCACCCCCGTAACGGGCGAACACTTCGTCGCGCCGAATGCGATCTTGAACGATGCGGGCGAGCTCGCGCAGCACGTAGTCACCTGCGAGGTGACCGAACTGATCGTTGATGCGCTTGAAGTAGTCGATGTCGAACATCATCACGCTGAGGTCACGCTCGTGACGGCGCGCGCGAATGACCTCGCGTTCCAGGGATTCATACAGGTACCGCTTGTTGTGAATCTGCGTGAGACCATCCACGATGGTCATGCGGTAGATCTCTTCGTGGTACTTGGCCTCGGCGTCGGCACCCGACAAGAACTTCAAAATCGTGGGGCCGACCTTGATCCGATCGCTGTTCGAGAGGAGCGCATCGCGCGCGATCTGCTCCTCGTTCACGTACGTGCCGTTCGTGGAGCCGTCATCCACCACGTACCAAGCGTTCGCGCGGCGCTCGAAATGCGCGTGCCGGCGCGACACCGAGTCGCCCTCGAGCACGATGTGATTGTCTGCGCCGCGACCCACGCGTAACGGATTGCGATCCAACACGAAACGTTTGCCGAGCAGGCCCGGCTCCTTCGTGTAGATCACGACCAGGCAGTCATTGCCGGTGCTTTCCTCTATGGCGGGGCGCTGGACGACCTGCGTGACGCGCGTTTTTTCATCGAATTCGCTCACTGTGGAAATGCCTCAAGTCAGCCGCATGCGGCGGTGAGGAAAAACGCAACACCCGCGGTTTCCCCTGCGATCGTATGTACTTCCAAGCGAGCGTGACACGGCGTCTGGTCCGGCGCTACCCGGAGTCGAGGCTAACGCTCGTCGCTTTTGCGCGTCAAGCAACCCTGGCGTCCCGACTGATTGACCGGACGTATCCGCTATCCAAGGCTGACATGGCGCGCCACGGACCCGGGTGGCCACTGACCCACCCTGAGACGCCAAAACTCGACCTGTACGCCCCTTCATGAAAGACACGAGCATAGGTATGCCGATGATCAGCGAGGGGCTCGTACAGGTCTTCACATTCAAAACAGGTGTGTTGTCACGCGTAGCTCACGACCTGCGCTTCACGCTGGGTCGCTTCGAGATTCAGGTAGAGGGTGAGCAGGTTCGCGCGCGTTTCTGGCCAGACAGTCTGCGGGTGGACGGGGCCATGCACAAAGACACGCTCGACCCCTCGGACCTTGGTGATTCGGACAAGGCAGAGATCCAACTCACGCTGCGAACCAAAATCTTGCGCACCCTGTCTCACTCCGAAGTGCGACTCGAGGCTGCGGCTACGCCGAATGCACTAGGTTACGAGCTCGACGGGACGCTCGAAATCGTGGGACGGAAGCAGCCGATTCGCTTTCCCGTCGCCTCCGAAGAGGGGCGTCTCAGGGGCGAGGTGGAGCTTCAGCCCCTACGCTGGGGCATCGCGCCGTACAAAGCGCTACTCGGCGCGATCAAACTCCAAGATCGAGTCCTGGTGCGCTTCGACATACCGGCTCCCCAATAGGCGTCCCGCACGCGCGGGTCTTTTTCCCCGAAGCCGGTTGGTTCAAAAATTCTTCTTTCCGATTACGCTGCCGCCTTCAGCCGCCCAGGAGCGGCAGGTGGCGACGCGGTCCCGCTTCGCTGCCGTCCCGCAAAACGATGCTCAAGGCTCCGTCCGGCAGCGGCAGCTCCTGGTTCTTGGCGTACACCGGGTGCCGGCCACGCGTGCGGTACCACTCCGCAACGCTCGCCGTCCGCTTCATGTTCTCGATGATGTTCCGCCAGCCCACGCCGGTGTTGTACGCGCAAAACGAGATTTCTCCCAGCTGCGTGCCGTAGGGAATGATGCACATCTCGGTGCGCCGGAAGTCGTAGTTGAACAGATCCTGAAACCACATGCCGGCCACGAAAAGAAAGCGCCACTCGAACTTGGCCGCGTCGCCTTCGGTAGCCCCAACCCGATCTCCGCTGGCGCCAATCTGACTGATGAACTGGCGCGCCATCTCGGTGAAGCCGTAGCCTGCGGGCGCTTTGTCGCTCCGGAAGTTTCGTAGCAGGGAAAGCCCCATCGCCGCGAGCGTTGCGCGCCGGGGAAGACCGGCGTCGGCGATCTCCTGCATGTCGCGCAGAACCTGATCCACGTTCAAGAACTCGGCCACCGGCACCATCTGCTTCGTGCGCTTGTTGACGAGCAGCACCGTGCCGATGCCACAGTTCGGATGGCAGCCGCATTTGAGCGCACCGAAGTCCGCGGTCGGCCCCAGCAATAGATCGACCACGTCGCTGAAGGGATTCATGGCCGAAAGTGGGAACCAGTCGCGCATCGGCTCGGTCTGCCGCAGCTGGGACCTCAAATCGTGCGCGAGGTGGCTCAGCGTG
>DATHEN010001005.1:0-6179 GCA_035318565.1 Polyangiaceae bacterium | reverse complement strand
CGCGTAGTGCCGCGTCGCCGTCTCGTACTCCACGTGCGAAACCGCGATCGTCACCGTCTTCGTCTCGTCGCGCACGATGCCGCCCTTGGCGATGTCCGCGTACTTGATCTCGTTCGCGAGACCCTTCTTGCTCTGCACCTTTACCAACGCTGCCGTCAGCGTCGTCTTGCCGTGATCGATGTGACCGATCGTTCCGACATTCACATGGGGCTTCGACCGTACGAACTTTCCCTTGGCCATTTCTTCCTCACTCGCGATCGCGCTTTAGGTGCTGCCCGCTCGGGCTTCGACCAGAGTTATCCACTCAACTGTTCGAGAGACTCGACTCGAGAAACCATCAGCTGCCGCTAACCTTCGCGACAATCTCTTCCTGTACCGAGCTCGGTACGGGGTCGTAATGCGAGAACTGCATGGTGTAAACCGCGCGTCCTTGCGTCTTGCTGCGCAGGTCCGTCGCGTAGCCGAACATGGTGGCCAGCGGCACTTGAGCCGTGATGACCTGCGTGTTCTTGCCGCGCTGGGACATGCCCTGGATCTTGCCGCGGCGCGAGTTCAAATCGCCGATCACGTCGCCCATGTTAGCTTCTGGGGTCACTACCTCGACGCCCATGATTGGCTCGAGCAGGTGCAGGCCGGCGCGCTTGCAGCCGTCCTGGAAGGCCATGGAGGCCGCGATTTCGAAGGCCGGGCCTGACGAATCCACCTCGTGATACGAGCCGTCGTAGAGGCGCACTTTCACGTCGGTCATCGGGTAGCCGGCCAGGACGCCGCGATTCATGGCCTCGCGCACACCCTTTTCGATGGAAGAGATGAACTCTTTCGGAATGATGCCGCCGACGATGCCGTTTTCGAAGACGAACCCCGTGCCGCGCTGGCCCGGTTCGAGCTCGATTTTGACGTGTCCGTACTGACCGTGGCCGCCGGTCTGGCGCACGAACTTGTGCTCAGCGTCCACCTTGCGCGCGATGGCTTCGCGGTACGCGACCTCGGGCTTACCGACATTCGCCTCGACTTTGAACTCGCGCTTCAGGCGATCGACGATGATTTCCAGATGCAGCTCGCCCATGCCGGCGATGATGGTCTGCCCGGTTTCCTCGTTCGTGTACGTGCGGAACGAGGGATCCTCGTAGGCCAGCTTTTGTAGGCTCAAGCCGAGCTTGTCGAGATCGGCCTGGGTCCTCGGCTCGATGGCAATCGAGATCACCGGATCGGGGAACACCATCTTCTCGAGGACGATGGGCGCCTTTTCGTCGCACAGCGTGTCGCCGGTCCGCGTGTCCCGCAGGCCGACGGCCGCGTAGATGTTGCCGGCATTGCACTCTTTGAGCTCTTCGCGCTTGTTGGCGTGCATGCGCAGGATGCGCCCGATGCGCTCGCGCTTGCCGCGCGTCGCGTTCAGCACGCTGGTGCCGCTTTCGAGCTGCCCCGAATAGACGCGAAAGAACGTCAGGTTGCCGACGAACGGGTCGTTGGCGATCTTGAAGGCGAGCGCCGCGAATGGCTCGCTGTCGTCGGCTTTACGGGTCAAGGCCTTCGACGGATCGTCCACGTGGACGCCGTCCACGGGCGGCACGTCGAGCGGAGACGGCAAGTAGTTGATCACGGCGTCCAGCAAGAGCTGCACGCCCTTGTTCTTGAAGGCCGAGCCGAGCACTACGGGCACGAAAGCGAAGGAGCAGGTGCCCTTGCGGATCGCGGCGTGAATCTCGTTCTCGCTGATCTCGCTGGTGCGCCCCTCGAGAAACTTCTCCATGATGGCGTCATCGACGTCGGCACACGCCTCGATGAGCTTGTCGCGGAGCTCCTTGCACTTGTCCGCCAAATCAGCCGGAATATCGCGGTATTCGAACTTCGCTCCGAGTGAGTCGTCGTCGAAGATGGCCGCGCGCATCCGCACCAGATCCACCATGCCGCGGTGCTGGTCTTCCTGGCCAATCGGCCATTGAATCGGCACGGGCGTGGCACCCAGACGTTCGCGGATCGAATCCACGTTCATCTGAAAGTCCGCCCCGACCTTGTCCATCTTGTTGATGAACGCGATGCGGGGCACCTTGTAACGGTCGGCCTGCCGCCACACCGTTTCACTCTGCGGCTCGACGCCATTGCCGCCGTCGAACACCGCCACCGCGCCGTCGAGCACGCGCAGGCTGCGCTCCACTTCGATCGTGAAGTCTACGTGGCCGGGCGTGTCGATGATGTTGATGCGATGCTTCTTGCCTTCCAGCGGCCCCACCGCGGGCGTCCAGAAGCAGTTCGTGGCAGCGCTGGTGATGGTGATGCCCCGCTCTTGCTCCTGCACCATCCAGTCCATGGTGGCGGTGCCTTCGTGCACCTCACCGAGCTTGTGACTGATGCCCGTGTAGAACAGGATGCGTTCGGTGCACGTGGTTTTGCCCGCATCGATGTGCGCCATGATGCCGATATTTCGGGTGCGCTCGAGGGGTAGTTCACGGGCCATGTGCTGCTCTTGGATGCGTCGGGAGGCGGGGACTGAGACTCTGGGGGAGCGAAACTTTCTTTCCGGGACGCGGAGTAGACAAAACCCCCTCCGGGCCATGACCACCGCTCCATTTGCGGGGTACTTCGTTCCGGAAGGGGTTCGGGGTGCGACTCGTGCGCTGCGCTCGGCAGCGGACACCGTGCTGGTGTCTGCGGTGCAACCCGATCCTATGTCGTCTCGCGCATTTGCCTGATGGCTCTCCTAAATACGGGGCGGGACTAGCACGAAGCTTTCACTCTCACCAACGGTAGTGAGCGAAGGCCTTGTTGGCGTCGGCCATCTTGTGCGTGTCGTCCTTCTTTTTCACTGCGTTCCCGCGCATTTGCGCGGCATCGACCAGCTCGGCTGCGAGCCGCTCGCGCATGGTCTTCTCGCCGCGGTTGCGCGAGTACGTGACCAGCCAGCGCATCGCCAGAGCCACACGGCGCTCCGGACGCACTTCGACCGGGACCTGGTAAGTGGCACCACCAACGCGGCGGCTCTTCACTTCCAGCTTCGGCTTGATGTTGTCGAGCGCCTTGCGGAAAATCTCGAGCGGATCTTCCTTGAAGCGAGCGCTGATGATGTCGAAAGCCCCGTACAAGATGCCTTCGGCGACAGACTTCTTGCCACCGCTCATCAGCGAGTTCGTGAACTTGGCGACGAGCTTGTCTTTGTACTTGGGATCGGGAGTGATTTTACGCTTGGGGACGTCTCGACGGCGGGGCATGGCGCTTCCTCTTATTGCTTCGGGCGCTTGACGCCGTACTTGGACCGCTTGCGGTTGCGGTTGGCCTTGTTGGTGCTGCTGGGGCCGGACGCGCCCGAGGCATCGAGCGTTCCGCGCACGACGTGGTAGCGCACGCCGGGCAGGTCTTTGACACGACCACCGCGAATCAGGACGACGCTGTGCTCCTGAAGGTTGTGTCCCTCCCCGGGAATGTAGCTCGTCACTTCCATCTGGTTGGTGAGGCGGACGCGGCACACCTTACGCAGAGCGGAGTTCGGTTTTTTCGGCGTGGTGGTGTAGACGCGCACGCAAACGCCGCGTTTTTGCGGGCAAGCGCGCAAAGCGGGCGACGCGGTTTTCACGTTGATCGCCTGGCGACCTGATCGGATGAGCTGCTGTATCGTCGGCATTTAAATGAGACTGAGCTTGGGTTTTTCGGGGGAACGGGAGGGTAGTCGGGGCTCGCCTGGTGTCAAGCAAACTCCGCGGCGGCAGCCAGCCTTTTTTGGCCGAAGACCCCCTTCGATTGGGGGCATCCGACCGCCACGCCGGGCCGTCCAACGTCCACGTCTCGTGGACGGAAGCCCCCTACCACCGTGGGCAGCTAGGTAGAAGCCTCTCGAGCCCGATCATATATAGAGAGGGTGCCTGAGCGGAGTCTCATCCCGCGCGATGCCCAACATCAAGCGCCCTAGCAAGGCTAACGGAGTACGGCCACGCCGCACCGGCTACCACCACGGCGATCTGCGCCGCGCGCTCCTGGAGGCGACGCTCCAGCTCGTTGCCACGAACGGGCCGGAAGGGTTCACGCTGCGAGCCGCCGCCAAACTGGCGCAGGTGTCCGACGCAGCGCCCTACCATCACTTCGCGGACAAGGAGGCGCTGCTCGCGTCCGTGGCGGAGGAGGGCTTCCAGAAGTTGCACGCCGAGCTCGAGCAAGCTGGGAACGGCGCGAGCGACGCGGAGGAGCGAGCGCGCGCGATGGGCGTCGCGTACGTTTTGTTCGCAGTGAACCATCCTTCCCATTTCCGAGTCATGGTCACCCGGCCACTCGCACAACAAGCCAAACACGTCGAGCTCGCGAAGACGGCCGCGGCCGCGTTCAACCTCGTGCGCGATGCGCTCATCAGCGCCGTCGGTGAGCGCCAGCTGCAACGCGTGCCGGCGGAGCAGCTCATCTACACTTCGTGGGCGCTCGTTCACGGTCTCGCGTTTCTCGCGATCGATGGGCACCTCGGGCCGATCGCTCAGGATTCGAGTCGTCTCGGACCGTTCGTGCATGCGATTCTCTCGGCGCAAGGCGCCGACAAGAGTTGCACGTGAAGCTGTGCGTCCATCTCACGCTGCTGATCGCGGCGCTCACCAGCGCGGCTTGCCGGCGCTCGCCAGCGCCAGCCCAAGACGCGGGCGCGGCCGAAGCACGCGCGGACGCGGGCGCCGCGCTGCGAGCCACGCGCCGGCTGCCACCCTTGCACGCAGAAAGCTGGCGCATCGAGCTGCCGGTCGGAAACTTCAACCCTGCCGTGGTGTCAGTGCCGCTCGGCGCGCAGAGTCCCCGTCCGATCGTGATTGCCCTACACGGCTACGCGGACCGCGCAGACTGGCAGTGTGGCACCTGGACCGGTATCACCCGAGCGCACGCGTTCGTACTGTGCCCGCAGGGCAGCAAGTTGCCGGCCAGCGGCGGCATCGAACGCTACAGCTACGGCAGCGCCACGCAGACGGAACAGGAGCTCCGTGCCGCGCTGAAAGCACTGAAGGCTCGCTTTGGTGAGCATGTCGCAGCCGGTCCCGTGATTCTCGCGGGGTATTCGCTGGGCGCAACGCACGCTGTGCGCATTGCGCGCCTGGAGCCGAGCTACTTCTCTCGGCTGGTGCTGGTCGAGGGAGCCGCCGGACAATGGTCGGCGGGCGACGCCGCGATTTTCGCCAAGGGAGGCGGCCAAAAACTCATGGTCGTGTGCGCTCAAACCAGTTGCGCCAATGCCGGCAAGCGCGCCGTGCTGTTCACCGAGCGCGCACGCGCCGAAGCGGAGCTGGTGTTCCCCGGTCCGCTCGGACATTTGTTCGATGGTCGCGTTGCACACGCCATCAAGGAGCGCATGCCCTGGCTCGTGCAAGGCGACGAGCGTTGGCCCGCCACGAAGAAACGACAGCCATGAACGGCGTGGCGCCGCGCCGGCTCCTGCGAACACTCCTGATTCAGCTCGTGCTGGGCACTCTGATCGCGTGCGGACGCAACACGAACGCCTCACGCCCCGTCGGATCCGCACCCGCTGCGAACGAGAGCCCGTCGTCGCCAGCGAGCGCGAGCGCCGCATCGCAAGGCCAAGTGCGCGTGCCTGACGCCGGCGCGCGCGACGAAGCGCCGCCACGGCTGGCTCCCCTGAACGCAGAAGCCGAGTTCGTGAGCTTACCCGTCAAGGATTTCCGCGCTGCAGTGGTGTCCGTACCGCGCGGTGCGACCGTCAAAAAACCCGTGGTAGTGGCGCTCCACGGCAACTTCGACCGCCCCGAATGGCAATGCGAAGTGTGGCGCGGCATCGTTCGGGAAAACGCGTTCGTGCTCTGTCCGCGCGGCATTCCGCGCTCGGACGCGGCGGGGCTCGATCGCTGGGAGTACGGCTCGCGTGCGAAGACGAGCGCCGAGCTGGACGCTGCGCTGGTCGCCTTGCGCGAACGCTTCGCAGACTACGTAGCCGACGGCCCGATCGTGTTCACGGGTTTTTCGCTCGGTGCGATTTTGGGCGTGGGTATCGTGCAGAGCGACCCCCAGCGCTTCAGTCGTGTAGTGTTGACCGAGGGCGGACAGCGTGGCTGGACGCGCGCGACGGCCAAGGCGTTCAAAGCCGGCGGAGGGGAACGAGTGCTCTTCGCGTGTGGTCAGGGCGGATGCGTTCAAAACTCACGAACGCTGGTCGCCTTGCTCGAGAAGCAGGAGCTCTCGGCGCGCGTCGCGTCGGGCGGCAA
>DATHEN010001004.1:0-3141 GCA_035318565.1 Polyangiaceae bacterium | reverse complement strand
GGCATCGTGGCCGGCAACGTGGTTCGAGAGACGGGCGACGACATGATCGCCGTCGTCAACTACGGCCTCGGTGCGCCGACCGTGGGCAACGTGCTCATCGAAGAGAACGACGTCTCCGGCCAATATTGGGGACGCGGTATCACCGTGGTGGGTGGTCGCGACGTCACCATTCGAAACAACCGCATTTCGAGGACCACCGTGGGCGCCGGTATCCTGATCCACTCGGAGACTTCCTACGACACCGCCGACGTACGCAACGTCATGATCGAAGGCAACGTGATCCGTCAGGTGCAGACCACCGCGCCGGTCTACAATCCGGAGCAGAAAAACAAGGAAACCGGGCACGCTGCCATCGACGTGTACGGGCAGGGCTCGCAGCACGTGAGTCAGGTGCTGATCCGGAACAATACGATCGAAGATGTTGCGCACGACGGCGTGCAGGTACGAGGGAACGCCTGTGATATCGGCATCTCCGGCAACAAATTGAGCCTGGTAGGCGGCGACCCGATTTACATCGCGAGCGAGAGCGACCAGAGCTGCCCCGTGTCGTGTAGCGACAACACGCTGAGCGGAGCGCTGGTGTCCGATCCGAGCTGTCGAACGGGAATGCCGCAGGTCACGGGAGCCAGCGTCCTCGACTGAGAACGCTGGCTCGCGCCTTCAGCGCTTGGCTTCGAACTGTGCGACCAACGCCTTGGCCGCCGCCGGTTCGCGTTTGCACTCGAGCAGCGCGGTGAGCATCAGCGGTGCCACGATCGTGGCGTCCGATTCGATGACGAACATGGGCGTGTCTTCGGTCAGCTTGTCCCATGTGATCTTTTCGTTGGGAGTCGCGCCCGAGTACGAGCCGTAAGACGTCGTCGAATCGGAGATCTGACAGAAGTAGGCCCAGGGCTTCGCCGGCTCTTCGAGGTCGTACTTGAGCGATGGTACTACGCAGATCGGGAAATCTCCGGCGATGCCGCCGCCGATCTGAAAGAAGCCCACGCCGGCCCCGGCCGAGAGCTCGCGATACTGGTCGTAGAACGCGGCCATGTATTCGATGCCGGACTTGGAGATGGCGGCGCTGCACTCTCCGAGCTTCACGTGGGAGGCGAAGATATTGCCGAACGTCGAGTCCTCGTAGCCCGGAACGACGACGGGCAGCTTTGCCTGCGCGGCGGCCAGGAGCCAGCTCTCGTCCGCGGGGCCCTGGTGCAAATCCTTCGGCAAGGTTTGGACGAGCTCGTAGAAGTATTCGTGCCAGAAGCGCCGCTCGCCCTGCTCCGTGGCGCGCTTCCACATGGGAACGACGTACTTCTCCACGGCGCGAAAGGCCTCGTCCTCGGGGATGCTGGTGTCGGTCACCCGCCGCATGCGATCATTCAGGATCTTCGTGTCGTCTCGCTTGGTGAGGTAGCGGTATTCGGGAAAGTCCTTGTAGTGCTCGTGTGCGACCAGGCGAAACAGCGACTCCTCGAGGTTCGCGCCTGTCACCGAAATGCCATGAACCAGGCCGGCACGAATCGCCGGAGCCAAGGTGATGCCGAGCTGCGCCGAGGACATGGCTCCGGCGATCGCCCAGAACATTTTGCCGCCGCCCTCGATGTGACGCCAATAGGCGAGCAGCGCGTCGCGCGTGGCACGAGCGTTGAAGTTCTTGTAGTTCCTGAGAACGAATTCGAGTGTGGGGAGCGTCGGTTGTGCCATTGCGCAGATCCTCTGGGCGCTCCCGTAACACGAGCGTTCAGCAGGCGCCACCCGCGCAAAATGCTCTGCCCTGAACGTGCTGAGAGCGAGATCAGTAACGATTTTTCACGCAAATTGCCCGCGTGTGCGCCCGAGTAAGGCGAGCTATCATGAGGGCACCCCATGGCCGAGCCGTTAGAACGTTCTCCCATTCCGCCGAGCGCCGCACAGCTCGACTACGACGACGGTGAGCCGTTGGAATCGGCACGCCACCGCCAACAGATGACGGTTCTGATCGAATCGCTCGAGTTCGCCTGGCAGAAGCGCGACGACTTCTACGTGGGCGGGAACATGTTCCTGTACTTCAGCGAAACCCAATCGCGCCGGAATGACTTTCGCGGTCCCGACGTGTTCGTGGTGCTGAACACCACCCGCCGCGAGCGGCTCTCTTGGATCGTTTGGGAGGAGAACGGTCAGGCGCCGGACGTCATCATCGAGCTCTTGTCGGACAAGACAGAACACGTGGATCGCGGGGAAAAGATGCGCATCTATGGGCGCACGCTCAAGGTGGGTGAGTACTTTTTGTTCGATCCCTTTTCGGGGGTGCTCGAGGGCTACGAGCTGGACGTGCTGCGCGGGCGCTACGTTCCGAAGCTTCCCGACAGCGAAGGGCGACTGCGCTGCGAACAGCTCGGCTTGTATCTCGCCAAGCTCAGAAGCACGCTCTACGCCGTAGACACCAGCTGGCTGCGCTGGCTCGACGACACGGGCAAGCTGCTGGAGCTGCCCATCGAGCGAGCCAACGCCGAAGTCGAGCGAGCCAACGCCGAGGCCGAGCGAGCCAACGCCGAGGCCGAGCGTGCCGAGCGGCTCGAGGCTGAGCTTCTGGCGCTCAAAGCGAAACAGAGCGGTGGGTAAGCGAGCGAGACCATCCGGTCGCGCTTCTCAAACTTCGACCGGTACCTGGCGCGCCTCCGCAGCCCTTCGCCGCCGCGTGGCGAGCTTGCGCAGCGCCACGTAGAACACGGGCGTCAGCAGCAGCCCGAAGAACGTGACACCCAGCATGCCGGAGAACACCGCTACGCCCATCGCGCGGCGCATTTCCGCGCCCGCGCCGCTGGAGGTGACGAGTGGTACGACGCCCATGATGAACGCCAGCGACGTCATCAGAATCGGGCGCAGGCGCATGCGGCACGCCTCGAGCACGGCGTCTTTCAGGCTCGCTCCCTGAGCCTCGCGGTCGCGCGCGAACTCCACGATCAGAATCGCGTTCTTGCACGCGAGTCCCACCAGCACGATCAGACCTATCTGCGTGAAGATGTTGTTGTCGTTGCCCGCCAGCTGCACGCCCAAAATGGCGCTGAACAAGCACATCGGCACGATCAGAATCACCACCAGCGGCAGGGTCAGGCTCTCGTACTGCGCCGCCAGCACCACGAACACGAGCAGCACGCAGAGCGGGAAGATGAAGAG
>DATHEN010001003.1:0-2171 GCA_035318565.1 Polyangiaceae bacterium | reverse complement strand
CCACCACGTTCGCAGCCTTCGGGTTCAACGCCGGTTGGGATCGTTACGAGACGATATCTCCGGTCAAGGACGTGCCGGTGCAGGAGCCGTTCGTACTCGCTTCGCGCTGGCTCGAGCAGGAGTTCGCATCCGAAGAACCGGCGCGCCGTCTGCTGGTCATTCACACGCGCGGCGGACACCCGCCGTGGGACGTGACCCGCGAAGAAGTGGGTAAGTTGAAGCCCGACGACTACGCGGGTCCGATCGATCCGCGGCGCGGCGCGATCACGCTGGCCAACGTGCGCGCCCGCAAGCAGCGCTCACAGCGCCGCTTGACCGACGACGACTGGACCCGCTTGAGGGAGTTGTCACTTTCGGCGCTCGTGAAGCAAAACGCAGGCTTGAGTCAGCTGCTCTCGACGCTGCGCCGCGCCTCCGCGTGGGAAGACACGCTGTTCGTGTTCGTGGGCGACGTGGCCGCCGGCGATGCGCCGGATCCGCCGTACGAGCCGGCTGGTCCGCTCAGCGAGGATCGCCTGCTGGTGCCCTTGCTCGTGAAGTTTCCGGGCCGGCACTTCGCCGGCGTCGAGGTCCCGGCGGCGGTGACCAGCGTCGATGTCGCGCGCACCATTCTGGAAGCCCTGGGACTCAAGCTTCCGGATCACGCCAGCGGTTCGAACCTGTTCGCAGCCGCCTTGGGCCGCGACGCTCCGGTCGGGCGTGCGCTCGTCGCGACCCTCGGCAATCAGTACTCGACCCGTGCGGGAAGCTGGCTCTTACACGGCGAGATCGCCAAAGCGCCGCGTCTTTGCCAGCTCGACGTGGATCCCGCCTGCGTCAACGACGTATTCGAAAAGCGCCCGATTGCGGCGCGTGCGCTCTGGCAATGGACGTTCGACGCGGGCCTCCGCAACAAGGAAAACGGCGCCACGGAGCCGAGCCGCGAGCCGGCCAGCATCGACGCAGAAACCGCGGCCGCGCTCACGGTGTGGGGCGCGCTCTGACTCTTTTCGTCAGGGCTCGACCCAGATCGGGTTCGTGAATGCGAAAGGCTGCGTGGCCCGCGAGGCGTTTGGAAGCGGCCGCGCGCCGAGCGCCGCGACGATCACGAACGTGCTGCGCCCGATCGCGAGCTCGACCTCCGCTTCATAGCGGATCACGCGCGCCGTTCGCGGTATCGGCACTGTGCGCCAGGGAGTGCCGCTCCCGCCGATGTGGATCTCGAGGCTGCCAACGTCGATCCAGGGTGCGGCTTCGATGCGCAGTCGAAGGCGCGGCCGGGGGCCGGCTTTTTCGGCGCGTTCGCCGGGCATTTTGCCGTTGATGCTGGCATGCACCAGCGGCCCGGAAGTGACCAGGGAACGGCCCGCTTTGAGTGCGGCGAGCACATCGGCGACGGCGGCGTGCACGTCCGTGCGATCGTCTCCGCTGCGGCTGTGACGGATCATCGTTCGGGGTAAACCGGGATCCAGGAACGCGAGCTTGTGGGAGTCACTGGAGCCGGTGGCCGGCCAGCGTTCGCCGAGCTCGAGCAAGTGGAGCCAGTCCGTGAATACCCGCCGAACGAGACGAAAGTCGAAGGCGTCATCGCCGTTGTACACCTCGAGCGTATCGAACTTGGCGTTGAAGCCGGGGCGGCTCATGCGGCCCGTGCGGTCGTCGATGCCGAAGTAGGTGAAGTAGCCGAGGTTCGGTTCTAGACGCGGGTGATTGACTTGGACGATGCCGGACCCGACCTGCTTGCGCGCGTCCGCGAACAGCTCGTCCACCGTGGCGTCGCGGAAGCGCACGTTCTGGTTGGTGTTCAGCGGGAAGACGTTGAAGTGACCAAAACGATGTCCGAGCGTGCTCACCTCGGTCCCGACGACGGTGGTCAAATCCGCTGAAAGCACGCCTTGATCGCGCAGCTCGCGCACGGTGGGGCCCAAATCCGTGACCACGTAGTGGTCCGTCGCGACGGCGAACTCCACGCCCTCGGCGGCGACAGCGACCACACGCGCGGGCAGCGAAATGTCCGCGTCGACGCTGGGAGCTTGATGCAGGTGCAGATCGGCCGCGATGAAACCGGGCGTGGCGACGACCCTCGGCAAGCGCGCTTCGACGGGCTGCGTGCGGCCCGCTGCGATTCTCACGCGGAGTGCCGCCGCGTCGCGCTCGATGCCGGAAGTGACGAACAGCTGGTACTCGCCTGG
>DATHEN010001002.1:0-4893 GCA_035318565.1 Polyangiaceae bacterium | reverse complement strand
GATAGACTTCGTCCCAGACGTGCCAGGTGATCTTGCACGTCTGCGCAGTGGTCGAAATGGGGTCGCGAGCGCCGACGCGATACAGGGCGGCGGTGAGCGCGATGCTGGTGGGCAGACCGCGGCTCAGCTTGCGGCGAATTTCCGCGTCCACCGCGTCGCGGAACTTCACGTCGACGTAGAGCTGCGTACGCGTGGCGTTCCATTCGAAGGCAATTTCGCGCGGCGGGGGTTCTTCTTGCGCCGACGCGGACGCGGCGAGCGAGCAGACCACCAGGAACACGAGCAGCGAAAGGCGGCGTGCCAGCCGAGATGCGGGGTGAGGGCGAGGGCGCGCCGTCACTCGTTGTCCTCGCTCAGGGCGGGAATGAAGCCGAGCGCGTTCGCGAACGCGAACACGAATCCGCCGGCGCTCGTATCCATACGGAAGCCGAGGTTGCCGGTCAGGTCGACCGGAATGCGTGCCGCGCCGGAGTAGCCGCGTGGAGGGTCCCTCAAGTCATGATGGCTCGCGAGCGCATACAGACCGGCGTTCGCGAACAGGTCGATGCCGTACACGGAGCGGCGCCCCCGGTAGAGCGGGATGCGGTACTCGAAGCTCAGTTTGCCGGCGTAGTGACCCCGCCGGACTTCTTGGATCGACGTGTTCAGGAGGTCGGGAGGCGGGCGGCGATCGAAGTTCAGGCCGAGCACGCGCCCGGGGCGGAAGTCGCTGAAGTCGTTGACGTAATACTGTTCGAAGAAGGGCGTTTCTTCGCTGATGGCGCCGGCAAATAGCTGGAGCTTCAGCACGTGCTTGCTCCAGGGCAGCGGGATCCAGCGTGCGACGTCGAACTCGAGACGCTGGTAGTTCCAGTCGCTGCCGGCTGGCGCG
The DNA here is from genome assembly GCA_035318565.1 of Polyangiaceae bacterium. Classification (GTDB taxonomy): domain Bacteria; phylum Myxococcota_A; class Polyangia; order Polyangiales; family Polyangiaceae; genus DATDJP01. The sequence goes on along the minus strand of DATHEN010001002.1, from coordinate 4,022 downwards.
AGCGAGAGCTCTCCCGACGCGCTCAGGAACCAGCCCCGGTTCGGTAAAAACGGCGTGTCCCGCGTATCGTGCTGGACCACCGCGCGCAGCGTGGACAGCACGCTCCGACCCGGCAGGATGTCGAACTGAATCGGTTCCCGCTCGCCGCCTCGCAAGTGCGAGGCAGCCGTGGGGAGTTGAGCGTCGATGACCTCGAGCCGATAGTGAGCCCAGAGCTGCGTCGAGATGGACAGATCACGGCCCACGCCGACCGAGCCCCCGAAGCGCGTGTAGCGCACGACCGCCGGCCTCGGAACTTCGTCGCCCTCGAATGGATTGATCCAGCGCACCTCGTCGTTGCCGAAGAAGTCCTTGGCTTTGTTGAACAGCAGGGTGCCGGTGGTCATCCAGCGGCTGCCGAGGAACGCTCTGTCGAGGAAGTTCACGCGCAGCGCGAGCTGACCGCGAGCCAGTCCGACGGCGCCGCCCAGGTTGATGCCCGTGCCCGCCAAGTTCGTTTCGGCGATGTCGAGACCTGCATACGCGGTGAGGGGCGTCGGGTTGCCGTCCGTATCGGCGTCCGCGGATAGACCCATCCAGAGGTCGTTGACGACGATGGTGTTGCGCTCGACGACCTCGACGATGAGCACGACGCGGCCGCGTTCGGAGCCCTTTCGCAGCGAAAACTGCACGTCTCGGAAGAAACCGGTGCCGAGCAGGCGATAGCGCGCCAGCTCCACGGCCGGGTCGTCCACGTCCAGAATATCGCCGGGTTGGAAGGGCAAATAGCGCAGGACCACGCGCGCGCGGGTGCGCACGTTGCCGCGTAGCTCGATCGCTTCGAGCGTGTAGCGGACGCTGTCGGCCGCGGGTTTGCTCGCGCGCGAGCGGCGGCGCGGTGGCTCGGGGACGCCTGGACCGGAAGGCGTGGCGGCTCCGGCCTCGACGCCGGGAGGTTCGCCGGGTTCAGCCGTCAGCGCGGGAGGCTCGGCCGCGCCTTCGCGAACGTCCTCCCCGGCGCGACCCGCGCCCCAAGTGTCGGGTACTTGCGCGGGATCTTTGGGAGGCTCGGCTGGTTCCGGTTGTGCAACCGCTCGCCAAGTGAGGCTGAGCACGAACCCCGCGCTGACGACCGACAGCCAAACACGTGAACGAAGCGTTCGCCGATGCTCCACGCAGGACCATCCCACCGCGGCAAGAAAGCGTCTCACTGCGGCAGGTTACACCAAGGCGCTACTGGCGCGCAGTTCGGGAAGCTCGGACCTAACCGGGCTCGCGACCCGCGGCTGACGGACGCTTCGGTACTTCAGCCCCGTACGACTATTTCCTCGTGCGACGTCCGCGGCGGCGTCCGCCTGCTCCGCCTCGAGCCGCTCCACCGCCTCCACCCGAACCGGAGAAATACTTGGTGGCGCGTTTTTGCCCTTTGGTGCTGAGTTGTCCGGCGGCAACCAGTTTTCTAATTGGCAGCACCAGGTCACGACTCGGCACGTTCAAAGCTTTCGCGATCTGCTCAACACCTTGGCCGGCATTACGACGCACGTAGTCGAGAACACTCTCCCTCGTACCTTCGAGTTCTTCGGCCGTGCGTTTTGCCCCTTTGCCACGGCCGCGAGCGAGTGCGCGCGCGAACCCGGGAGCTCTACCGCCCCGGCCCGCAACAACAGCAGCGCCGTCGCCGCCCAGCGCGGCAGCCACTGCCTCCAGCGCGGCTTGGCGAACGAGCTGATTCAGATCACTTACGAACGCTTCGATCTGTTCGCGAATTTGGTTGTCCACATCGCTCATGGTTTATGCATTTTCACTGACACACATAGATTGTCAAGAACGTTAGGACTGTTTTTCGATTGCGTTCGTTTTTCGAAATGCACATTCGTAAGTAAACATGCATGCGCGGATGTCACGCGTGAGTACAAACGCATTTTGAATTTCGCGCACGTCGTCCCAAACATAGATCGCGTTCACACGCGCGCGCACTCGCGCGAAGACGCACGCGCACTCGTCGTGCGTCACCCAGATCGTTTCCCGTGATGCGACGCGCGCGTGGTGTCGTGCGTGCTCATCACTCGCGGCACGTGTCAGTATGGCGTCGCACGTGTTCGAACACGCGCGACGCCAACACGAGCGACGCGCTTTGGAGACATGCGCGCGCACCGAGCGAGACGCACGCGCTCGCAATTCACTGATGCTGCCCGGTCGCGACGTGCGCGTCTCGGCGGCGTTGCTTCCCGCGGCGGATGCCCCGGCGAGTTGCCGTAAAGAACAGGAAAACCCTGAGAAAGCGGCTAGGCGCGGCGCTTTCCGGGGGCGCTATCGCGCTCGGAGACCGCGCACAGCTCGGCCAGGCGATCGGCCAGCCCCGGTAGCAGCTGTTCGGCTGACACACGCCACTCCCAATTGCCGCTGGCCAGGCCGGGCACGTTCATGCGCGCCTCCGAACCGAGCCCGAGCACGTCTTGCAATGGAAAGACGACCGTGCCGGCGGCCGACACGCACAGAGCACGCATCGCCTGCCAGTGCAGGTCGGCTTTGGCACCACCGAGGTACGCGGCCAGACGCTCGCGAGAGCGCTTCATGGTGGCGGCTTCTTTGCGCGTGCCTGCTCGCGCGCGCAGCCAGCCCAAGAACGTGTCGTTGTCGTGCGTGCCCGTGTACGCGATTAGCCGGCGTACATAACGATGTGGTTCGTGTTCACGACCCGCGCCGCCGTCGCCAAAACCGAACTGCAATACCGCCATACCCGGCAGCTGAAAGTGATCACGAAGTTTTGCCACTTCGGGAGTGATGAGACCCAGATCTTCTGCCACGAACGGAAGCGTGCCCAAGCGGCGTCGAACGGTCTCGAGCAGCGCTTGGCCGGGGACCAGGACGAAGCGGCCTCGGCGCGCGTCCCGCGCCTGAGCGGGAACCTCCCAGCAGCGGTAAAGACCGATGAAATGATCGATGCGTAGCGCATCGAAACGCTCGAGCGTGGTCTCGAAGCGATCCACCCACCAGGCGTAGCGGGTTCGGCTGAGTTCTCGCCAATCGTACAGAGCGTTGCCCCAGAGCTGGCCAGTCTTGCTGAACGGGTCCGGCGGGACACCGGCGACCACTGTCTTGTGGCCAGAGCCATCCAGATGAAAAAGCTGCTGATGCGCCCAAACATCCGCGCCGTTGTGGGCCACGAACATAGGAAGGTCGCCCAGCAGAAAAATGCCGTTACTTTTCGCATAGGCGTGGAGCCCTCTCCATTGGAGGTCGAAAAGATACTGCAGGAACTCGAAAAAGCGGATCTCTTTCAGGAGCTCCTGCTTGGCGCGCGCCAGGGCCGGTCGCTGGCGGCTCCGGAGCTCGAGAGGCCAGGCTGTCCAGGGCTTGCCCTTGTGTCTTGCGGACAACGCTGAAAATAGTGCGTAGTCCTCGAGCCAGCTGCGCGCGTGCTGGCGAAACCGCTCGAAGTCTCGCTGCCCGCGGCGATGCTCGGCAGAGTTCTCGAAGCGCTCGAATGCAACGCGCAGCCGGCTCATCCGAAATCGCCGAGCGGCGTCGTAGCGAGCGCGGCGGGCCCGTCCGAGGGACGCGGGGGCGTCGAGCTCAGAGGCTTTCAGCATCCCCTCCTTCATGAGCAGCTCGAGGCTGATCAACAGCGGACTGCCCGCAAAGGCCGACGGACTGTCGTATGGGGAATTTCCTCCCCCGGGCGGGCCGACCGGCAACATCTGCCACCAGCGCTGGCCGGCGCGTCGCAGGAAGTCTACGAATTGTCGCGCAGCTGGGCCGAGGTCACCCGTGCCGTGAGGGCCGGGTAACGAGGTGGGGTGAAGTAAAATTCCGCTGCTACGTTCACCAAATGGGTCATCCGCCATGATCCAAGCGCTCCAGCATCGTACAAGGAAGCTCGCGGAGCAGCTTAGCTAAGTCCAGCGGTCCGGACTCTATAGTGTGTTCGGCTCCGCTCAACACGCAGCGATAGTGCCCGCCCGCCAACTCCGCCGGCAATAGCAGCCGTGTGTCTTCCCACGCGGAAACGCTGGTTGGGGGGGAACCGAGCTGGCTGAAGA
>DATHEN010001001.1:0-5288 GCA_035318565.1 Polyangiaceae bacterium | reverse complement strand
GATGGCCTGCATGAAGCGGGCTACGTGACGTGCGACTCGCTGGCTTCGATCAAACGTCTGCCGAACCGCCTGGTCGTCGTGGGTGGCGGGCGCACGGGCTGTGAGCTGGCTCAGGCGTTCTCGCGGCTCGGCAGCAACGTGACGCTGATCGAGGCGCAGGCGCAGCTCTTACCGGCTGACGATCCGAGCGCGGCCGAGCTGCTCACGGGAGTCTTCCGCAGCGAGGGCATGCGCGTGCTCACTGGCGCGCAAGTGGTCGAAGTGCAGCAGCTCGCTACGGGCGGGCGGCGCGTGTTTTACGAGCGCGGCTTGGAAGCGGCTTATCAGGATTGCGACGAAGTCCTGATCGCACTCGGCCATGCGCCGGTGCTCGAGGGGCTCGGGCTCGAAACGGCCGGTGTGGAATTCGACCGCGATGGCATCCGCGTCGATGAATTTTTGCGCACGAGCAATCCGCGCATCCTCGCCGCGGGTGACGTGTGCAGGCGCCCGCGCCTGGGACTCGCCGCTGCAACGCACGGGCGCATCGCAGCCGAGAACGCGCTGTTCTGGCGCAAGCGGCGCGGCAGCCGGCTGGTAGTGCCGCACTGCACCCGCACGGATCCTCAAGTGGTAGCCGTGGAGGATAGCCGCGCAGTGGCCAAGGGCGGGCTCTCCCGGGTTTCGCTCGCACTCGGCAGCAGCGCTTCCGCCTCGAGCGAGCCGCATGAGTTCGTGCACGTGGACGCGCGCGGCCGCGCAGGCAGCATCGCGCGTGTGCTCTTGGTCGCGCACCGCGCACAGGATCTGTTCGCGCCGTTCGCCCTGGCCATGGACGCTGGCTTACCGCTCCGCACGATCGCCCACCGAGACACCGGCAACGCGGGCGCGCTGCTCGGTCGCGTGGCGGAAGAGTTCGCGCGTGTGAACCGCGCACCCGGCTGGCTCGACTGGGCCGCGCGGCATCTATTCGGGTCGCGGGCCCGCGCCTGAACGAAACGGCAGCCAAGGTGCGGTTGGTGCTACCGCGGAGCTCCAGTATCGAGTAAATGGCCGCGCACTATGGCGCTCGTGATCGAGCCGATGTCTCGGCGAGACTGGACTTCCGTTCGGTTCATCTACGAGCAGAGTGTGGCCGAAGGCACGGCCATGCTGGAGTACGAAGCCTCGGATTGGCCGGCGTGGGACACCGAGCATCTGGCGAGCTGCCGCCTGGTGGCGCGCTTGAAGGATCGCGTCGTGGGCTGGGCGGCTCTGAAGCCGGCGTCGCCGCAGCGCGTGTACCGGGGAGTCATGGACGTTTCGGTGTACGTGGCACCCGCGGCGCGGGGTCAGGGTCTGGGAAAAGTACTGCTCAACGCGCTCATCTCGGCATCGGAGCGCGAGGGTGTCTGGACGCTCCAGGCGGGCATCTTCGCGAACAATGAAGCCAGCGCACGGCTCTATAAAGCGTGCGGATTCCGTGTGGTGGGCTTCCGCGAACGCATCGCTCAGGTCAACGGCAGCTTCGAGGACGTGCTCTTGTTCGAACGCCGCAGCCCGCTCGCAGGTGCGGGCACGCCTCCGCCGCCCACATTGCGCTGAGCCTGCAATGCGCCGTGCTCGACGCTTCGAGGCTCCGCAAAAGTGGTGGCGCAGAGGTGTGTCGAGTAAGTAAGTCAAAGCCACGGCGGCGCCATGAACAAGCCCATTTCATCCCTACTCGCCGCTTCCGCGCTCGTACTGCTGACAGCAACGTGCAAACAAAAGCCGGCAGCAGCACCCGCGCAAGTGCCTCAAGCCCCACCTCAGCCAACGCTACCGGCTCCGCCTCCACCGAGGCCAGCCTGCGAGTCGATGGACGAGCGCTGCCAGGCTCTGCCGGAAACGGAGCTCGAGGTGCCGGAGAGCCGGGCGCGCTTTCGCCCTCCGGCGAGCTGGACGTACGCCCGAGAGACCTCGGCCGCCGTCACCGTCGCACCCGACGGCAATGCCGTGCTCGCATTTGCTTTGGCGGCCAACCCGGAGGCGGACGCCATGGGGACGACGCTCGAGCAGTTGTTCACGCGCCTGCAGATCAGCGGCGTGCAGGCGGCCGCCCTGAAAGCGCGCTTCAAGAAGCCGGACAGTGTGATCCCGACCGAAGGCGGCACGCTGCAGCTTTGGGAGCTTGAAAAGGCTGCGCCGCGCCCACTCATGAACGGCAAGGCCGGCAGTCTGCTCGTCGTACATGCCGTATTCGGAGATCAAACGCTGGTGGGCGCAGGTTTTGTCGTAAAACCCGCAGCAGAAGCGCAGGCCGCGCCCATCATGACGAGCGTGCAGAGCTTGCGTAGCCCAGGCCCGCAATGACTCGCCTGCAACCGAGCTCAGTGGTCGGGCCCTGGATCGTCGGTGGACTGATGGGCCGCGGGGACATCTCCGAGGTCTACGAAGCGCGCGACGACAAGGGCGAGGTGGTAGCGCTCAAGTTGCTGACGCTCGACTTATCGCGCGCGGGTCTGTCGTGGCAGAACTTCGAGCGCGAAGCGAAAGCCTTCGCGCATGCCAGTCACGGCATGGCGGCGGCAATCGACAGCGTCGGTGTCGATCCGACGACTCACCTGCCCTACATCGTACGCGAGCGCATTCCTCAAGAATCGCTGTATGCGGAGGTTCTGCGTTCCGGGCCGATCGCGGTGCCGCGGGTCGCCGCCATCTTGCAAGGGCTCGCGCCCGGTCTGGATGCCGCACACGCGCAAGGGCTCGGTCACCGCGGTCTGAAACCACAAAACTTGTTTGCCACCATGGCCGGACTCGGTGAGCCCGTCACGGTACGCTTGACCGACTCATCGACGTACATCGTGCGCGGGGCCATGCCCACTGGGGCGGGCTGGTCCGGAACTCCCGGCTGGATCGGGCCGGACGCCGCGGACGCCAGCGCGGTTTCGACCGCGCGCATGGACGTGTTTTCGCTCGGGCTCATCTGCTTCTTTGCGCTCACGGGCCGGCCCTTTTTCAAGACGCTGAGCCGTCCCCAAATCGTGTTCGAAGAGCTCTGGAACGAGATGATTCAGCCGGTGCAGTCCGCGTCGCAACAAGCACGCGACGTCGGCTCCGGGCTCGGCTCGGCGCTGGATGGCTGGTTCGCACAGGCCCTGGCTCCGCATCCGCGCGGCCGCTTCGGCAGCGTCAGCGACATGGCAAACCAGTTTGCCGCTCGCGCCGGCGGCCCGATCGCGCGTGCGCCAGCTCCGGCCCCGCGCGGGCCCGCACGCGCTGCTGCTACACAAATGGGAATCGGACCGCTTGCGGGGCTCGGTGCCGGCGGTGCCGGCGAAGCGCGGCCGGGAGCGGTGCGCGTCCCCTCCACTCACCCGCCACCCCCGGATCCCCCACCGGCCGGCGGACAGAAACGCGCCTTTGGCGGCGGGACGCTGATGATGCAGTTCGGGGTAACGCCCGACGCCCAGACACCGCCACCGCCACCCGCCGGCACGGGCTTTGGAGCCACATTGCCGCTCGCGCCGCCGCCTGCCGCGGCATCCGATTCAATCGGGCCCGCTGCAACGGTGAGCTCGGATCAGGGGCCGGTGGCGTTGGCCTCCGGGCAACCGCTGGCGTACATGCACGATTTGCCACCGCCTGCCGCGGCCATGCCCGAGGCGCCCACATCGGCGTACGGGGCGCGCCCGAGTGCGGTCAGTGTGCCGGGCAAGCGCAGCATGCTCGTACCGTTGCTGCTGCTGGGTGGCGGCGTGTTGCTCTTGTTCGCCGCGATCGGTGCATGGCTGGTATTTTCCGGCGACCCCGCAGACGGCGCCGAATCCGAGCCAGCAGCCAGCGCCGACGTCGCCTCTGCTTCGCCCGTGCCAGCGGCGGTCAGTAGCACTCCGGATCCAGTAGCTGCGGCAAACTCCGCATCTCCCGCAACTGAAGCAGCGGAAGTCGTTGTCTCGCTCGCCTGTGACCCCGAGTGTGACAGCATCGAGTGTGACGGCGCGGTGATCGAACCACGCAACGCACGTCTGACTCCCGGCCGACATGAATGCCGCTTTCAAAAGCGTGGATTCATCGCCCGCACCGAAGTGTTTAATATTGCCGCAGGTGAGGAGCAGAAGCACCGCATCGCGCTGAAGCGCGTACCGGCCGCAGAGCCGCGGGCAGTCAGCAAGCCGCCGCGCCAAACAGCCAAAAAACAGCCCTGCGGCACGTTCATCAACCCGTGTAAGTGACGCACCCGCATGGCCGCGGGAGCACGCGCGCTCGGGCCACGCACTGCACGAGTCGCGGACCACGCCGCGCGTAACCACAGGCCGAAAGCTAGTCATTTGCGTCTAGACTTCGATTACTTCGCATCTTTGCTGACGAGCGCGGATGCACGCAGTAGAAAGGCGTCGGAGGACTCGCCAACTGGCGGGTGGGAACATGAAAATTGCTAAACGACTGAAGACGCTGAGAGAGCACTTCGGCTGGTCACAAGCCGACCTGGTAGCTGCCTCTGGTCTCACACGGCCAGACGTGTCGAAACTCGAATCGGGCATCAACCGCGCAGGTAGTTTGCGCGTACGCGACGCGCTCGCGCGCGCGTATCAGCTCAACTCCTCTGAAGTGGGCGAATACATCGATGGACGTCGTCCACTCGAGTCGTTGCTACCTGGAAAGAAATCACCCATCGAAACGGCCATCGCCGAACATCCCGGCCGCTGGTCGACGCCCACGATCGCCGCTGCGCGCGCGCTACCGTTCGACGATCGCGTTCACTCCAGTGAATGGGTCGAACATCTCGACGAGATGGAACAAGCGCTCGCAGACGCCGCACCCCGTCGCTTGTGGAGCCGCACACGCAGCAGCGCCCCACCCCCGCGTAGCTCGTCGCGGATCGTTGCTGCGCGCGTTGCCCGCAGTAACGGCAAGCACACGAATGGCGAACGCAGCAACGGCCTCAAGCTCATCAACGGCGAATCCGGCATTTCACGCCGCCGCCGCGCTCGCGCCCTCGCGCACCGTCGCTGAGCGCTTCAGTTGCTCGATCGCACGGCCAAGCGCCGCTGAAGCGAGCTCACTTCTGCTCTAGGCCCTGCAGAAGCCCTTTCGGCGGCGCTCCGTGCCACGCTCTGGTGCGCCGCAGCCCGTTGAGGTAGACACCTCTTGTCCGAGAATTCGGGCGGGTAGCTCAGCGGTAGAGCGCTGGCCTTACAAGCCGGATGTCGCAGGTTCAAGCCCTGTCCCGCCCACTGGAAAGGGCACCGTTTCGTTTCGGTGCCGGCAGCAGTCAGCGAGCGCACGGCGCTTCACCGAGCGCGACTCAAAGTGCGCGGCCGCCGTCGACCGGGAGCAGATACCGGCGC
>DATHEN010001000.1:0-3126 GCA_035318565.1 Polyangiaceae bacterium | reverse complement strand
GCATTGATGCTGTCCCGTAGGGTTGTGGCGTGCGCGAGCAGACTCGCCAGCACGTCGAAGCCCACGAAGCTTGCGCTCTCGGCCATGCGCAGTCCGAACGCCTCGTCCCCCGTCAGCTCGATCGCGACGACCTGCAAGCGCTCGAATTCTGCGAGCGACACGCGATTGGTCCGATCGCGAACCCGCTCCCGCTCGATCCCCGCGGCACGTAGCAAGTCCTCGCCTGAGACGCCGGCCAGCTCGACGGCTTCTGCCAGCGCGCGGATCGTAAGGATAGACACACTCATGGCTGCTTTAACCGCAGGATACGAGCTGGCTCGACCGATAGCGAGCGACCCCGCGCCGACGCGGAGCGACATGCGACTTTGGCGCCGGAGCAGGATTGGTCAGCGGTGTCTATTTAGTAGTGTCTGCCGGGGCGGCAGCGCGATCACGCTGACTCTCGAGTTGGAGCGCTGGGCCGCGCTCAGCTCAACGCGCGACGCGTTTGAAGAAGTTCCAGAGCGCGTCGTTGTTGACGAGCGTGTTGCTGTTGGCGCCAACGAAGCCAGCCCCGAGCGCACCGCCGCCCGTGCCGCAATCCGGGCTCCCGAACCAGCAATGCCCGCCGCCCTGAACGGAGCAGCCGGTCACTTCGCCGCCGCCGGGGCAGGCGTTGTACGTCACGCAGGTGGTGTCGCCTCCGCTGGCCGGGGCCGTCGCGGGACTGGTGGTCGAAGCGCAGCGATTGCTGCCTGCCATGTCGGCGAGCGAGGGGGCCTGGAGGCGATAGGGAATCAGACCATCCGCCGTACCGTGCATATCCAGCACCGCTATGGGCTGGCTGGGCGCGCAATCGGTGAAGTCCGACGCAGGGTTGGTCCCACCGCCAATCGAGTTGATGCCGATCGCCGCCGCACCGGGTGCGACCGCCGCAAACAGATCGGCTGCTTGGCACGCCAGGCGGTAGCTCATGTATCCGCCATTCGACAGACCGGTTGCGTACACGCGCCGGCGGTCCACGTTCAGGCGCTGGGAAACCTGCGCGAGAATGGCGCGGAACAGCGCGACGTCGTCGATGCGTTCAGTGCTGGCGGCGCCGCAGCAGGTGCCTGCGTTCCAGCTATTTTGATAGCCGTTGGGCATCACCAGAATGAAGCCTTCGCGATCCGACTTCTGATGCAAGCCGGCTCCCGTAACGCAGAACATGACGGCGTTCTGCACCAAGCCGTGAATGCAGAACACCAGCGGCGTGGCTACTGCGGGGTTGTAACCCGGAGGAACGTGCACCTTGTATTGACGCACTCGGTTGCCCTGCCCGGACACTCCCGAGATCTCGAGGTACGTCTGCGCATTGATGTCCGGTGGATAGTCGCCCGGCCCCCATTGTGTGGGGTTGCCTCCGCCTCCGCTGCCGCCGGCTCCTCCGGTGCCCGCCGGTGGTGTCGGGCCGCAAGCCGCGCCCGCCGCCAAGCTCATCGCCATCACGCTCAACGTCCCCAGCAGTGTGCTTTTCACGAGCGCTCTCCTCTTTCGTCCGCAATGGCCGGTGGCGCGAAGCTATCGGAGCGTTTGGAGAGCGTCACTGCCCCGCCACGGCCAAAGGCTGGCCGCTGCGTTCGCGAGGGTCAGCATTCGAAGAAAGCTTCCGTTGTCGCTGATTTTATCGAACGCCGGCACCAGTACTCGGGCCACGCCAAGTGGCGTAAACGAGAGCGCAAATCACGCCGCGTCTAGTTGTCGGCCTTGCCGGCGAACGCGGGGGGTAGCGGACCTGCATCCACGTCGCTCAGCGAGCGCGGATCTTGGCCTCCGCAACGTCGAGCAAGTCGCCGAGCGCAAGGCTGTAGTCCAGGATGTGCATGCCGAGCAGGTTCGAGACGGGGATACGCGCAAAATCGATGGGGTTCTCGCGCGGATCTGCAGGCTTTGGCGTATACGCAATTCGGAAGACCAGCGAAGGCAGCGCAGCGTCTCGGGTGCGTCGTTCGCGGAGTCGTCTTCGCTGCACGCGACCAGCAGCGCGGCGAGAAGCAATGTCTGCAAAGCAGCCGCGCGCGAGCGGGCTTGGCTTTTCATGGGCTCAGAATGCAGCGCGACTTCATGGCATTCCAAATGGCTTGCGCAAAAAACTGTGAACCTTTCGCCGAAGGATGCACATCGAGCGGGTTGATCAGCCCACGTTCCGTGTAGCCACTGCCGGGAGCATCACCGGTTGCTTCGCGTAGAGAGACGAAGGTGCAGATCGGATGACGCTCGCAGACCTGACGAGCGAGCGGCTCTGCATAGTCCAAGGTCGCGTTGATTGCCGGGGCGTTGCCCTGAAAAATTCCTGACGTCGGCTCGTGGGGATAAAAGAAGAAGACGACGTTCTGAACGCCGTCGCTGACCATCTTCGTGAGCATCCGGCCGGCGGTGGCCAGAGAGTTGTTGATCGTCGTCGTGCAGCCCGCGTTGCCGGGCGGAGCCTGCGTCAAACAGGAGCGGTCGAGGATCAGTACGTCGTTGCCGCCACCATTGGCGATCACCACCTTGATGTCGGGATTGGCCGCGCGTGCTGCGTCGTACTGCCCCGCGATCTGGGCCATGTTCGTGGCGACGAACTGATGATACCGCGGCGTCGGGCTGTACCCAGCAGACCCCGCAGCTTGCCACAGGCGTTCGAGCTCCGGCGCGATGTTGCTCGTGGGCGCAGCCAGGAAAGAGTCGCCGACGAAGACGACCTGACTGCCGTTCACCGAGCTCCGCGGGCAGGTGTTGCCGCCGGATCCCGCGCCTCCGCCGGCGCCGCCCGTACCCCCACCCGGCGCCGGCGCTCCACATCCAGCGATCACGGCAGTCACCACCAACACGAGGCACGAAGTTCGGTTCATTTCTCAATCTCCCGGTGCGAGGCGCCTCGAAGCTTCGCGTGCGGCGCAGCTGTGATCGCTGCACGTTACGTGATGAGACGCATGGGTCACCTACGGCTTGCGCGCACGAATAGCTACAAAATAGCTCGAACATGTGTGTTCTGTGCTCTTATTGTGCAATCAGCTCAGTGCCAATTGTGCAATGCAATGATCTGCACAATTGGCGCCGGCGCGCGGAGCAACAGCCATGAAAATTCGAGAACTCGAGCGCGCTTCTGGCGTGCACCGCTCGACC
>DATHEN010000999.1:0-2561 GCA_035318565.1 Polyangiaceae bacterium | reverse complement strand
GAGGGAGCGAGCGCGCGAAGAGCTCAGCGGAGTGTTCGCGGGCGTTCCGTTCTTGCTCAAGGACCTGTACCAGGACTACGCGGGCGTGCCCTCCAGCGCCGGTTGCAAGGCCTTGAAAGACGCGCGCTATACGCCCACGGAGCACGCCGAAATGACCCGGCGCTGGTTGGCCGCCGGCACGGTCATCTTCGGGCGTACGGCGTCGTCCGAGTTCGGCGCGAAGGGCGTCACGGAAACGAATGCGTGGGGAGCTACTCGCAATCCCTGGCGACTCGATCACACTCCCGGCGGTTCGAGCGGCGGGGCTGCGGCTGCCGTCGCAGCGCGCATCGTGCCGGTGGCCGGGGCTAGCGACGGCGGTGGATCGATCCGCATCCCAGCGGCGTGCACGGGTCTGTTCGGACTCAAGCCGGGCCGCGCGCGCACGCCGAGCGGGCCGCGCTTCGGCGAGTTCATGCACGGCGCGGCACTGAATCACGTCATCTCCCGCAGTGTTCGCGACAGCGCGTCGATGCTCGACGCCACGCATGGCCCGGAGTGCGGATCGTGGACGCGAATCGCACCTCCCGAGCGCCCTTACGCAGAGGAGCTGAAGCGCGCTCCCGGGCGCTTGCGCATCGGCTTCGAGGTGCGCTCGCCCTTACCGGGTGGTCGTGTGGCTCCGGAAATAGTCGGGGCAGTGGAGGACGCGGCTCGCCTTCTCGAGTCGCTGGGCCACCACGTGGAAGCCGCGGCACCGAAAATCGACGGAGAGGCGCTGCTCGACGACTTTCTGCGCATGTGGTTCGCCAATGCCGCCGTGCTGGTCGATCAGGTGCGTCGCGAAACGGGCGCCGGGTTCGAAGGCTTCGAGGTGGACACGCTGGTGATCGCCGCGCTCGGCCGCGCGCAGCGCGCTACCGAATACGTCGCGGGCTATCAGCGTTGGAATGACTACACGCGCGAGCTAGGGCTCTTTCACCAGCAGTACGATGTGTACATGACTCCGACGCTGGCGCTGCTCCCGCCCAAGGTCGGCGCGCTCGACACCCCCGCGTCGCTCAAGGCGATCGCGCTGGGCGGCATCAAGCTGGGCGGTTCGGCGTTGATTCCGTGGGCTTCCGGCACGATTCACCCGCTGGTTCGTCGCAGCCTGGAAGCGATGCCGTTCACGCAGCTGGCCAACCTGACTGGAACGCCCGCCATGTCCGTCCCGTTGTACGTCGCAACGAGCGGTCTCCCGATTGGCATTCAGTTCATCGGCTCCCACGGAGCCGAAGGGCTGCTTTTCGCGCTCGCCGCGCAACTCGAGCAAGCAAAACCCTGGGCCCAGCGTTTGGAATCGTTGCTCTGAAGCTTCGCAGGCCAGCGGCCTTCTGGATCCGTCTGCGTTGGATTTATGCGGCCAATAAAGAAGACATCTGGCTTCATAAAACTACACGCGAGCACCCGCTCATCTCCCTGCGCGCCGGACTGATGGCCCACGGAGTGAAGCGGAGGTTTCGATGTCTTTTGTAGTTTCCAGGAGTTTTTTCATAGCGGCGTTCGGGTGTTTGGCCGCCATGGCGTGTTCCGGACAAGACGACCCCGGAGCTTCATCGGGGGCGCTGAGCGGGGGCGCTGCCAAGGCCAAGCAGGGCAAGAAGGCGACCTATTGTGGAGCTGCGAGTTGCGCGTGCGCCAACGGCCTCGACGACGACGGCGATGGCAAAGCCGATTCAGCCGACGTGGAGTGTCAGGGCGACATGGACGACGACGAAGCCACGTTCGCGACCGGCATGCCCGGAGACAATCGTGACCCCAAGTGGCAAGACTGCTTCTTCGACGGGAACTCCGGCCATGGCGATGATCGCTGTCGCTATCCCACGGGATGCCTGACCGGCGAGCTGGCGCAGACCGAGCCGGCCTGTGCCATCACCCAATCCTGTCTCGACCGCTGCATGCCATCGATCCCGCAGGACTGTGATTGCTTCGGATGCTGCACTGTTTCGACGGGAAGCGGCAGCGTGGACATCGTGCTGAGCTCCAGCTGCACCGCCGCCAAGCTCGACAATCCGAAGGCCTGCGCTCGCTGCGAAAAGTCGACCACGTGTCAGCCACCCGCCGTGGACGCCGGTGCGCCGCCCCCGCCCCCGCCGCCGGTCGACAGCGGAACCCCGCCGCCGAATCCTTGTGGTGACGGAGACGAGTGCAGTGCCACGGGCACCTGCAACGCCGGCTACGCGTGCACCGATGGCTGCTGCATCGCCATCCCCGAGTAAGCGGACTCCAGCCTGACATCGGGCTGGGCTATACTGAGCTCCATGCTCGTCATCGTCTGTCGCGTCGCGGGCGCCGAGCGCAGCCGCAGCCCGTGACGGCTGCTGAGGCGCGGCCGCGGCCCGACGCGGCGAGCGTGCGGGAAACGCCGAACGCGTCACTCGGGGTGCGAGATCGTCCCGTGGATGTGCTTCGCGGGCTGGCGATCGTGCTCATGATCACGAGTCACGTGGGCGCGCGCTCCCGCGTGAACACACTGCTTCACCTGCCGCTCTGGATCTTCGCGCTCGGACTGTTCGTTGGGTTGTCGGGCTTCGTCGTGG
>DATHEN010000998.1:0-2138 GCA_035318565.1 Polyangiaceae bacterium | reverse complement strand
ACGATCGCGCGCGCCTGATCGCAGGCGGTCCGCGCACCCTTGGAGTCGCCCTGACGAATGCGCAGTTTGGCGAGATGGAGCTCGACCGTGATCAGCATGCTGCGGTCGCCGATGACGTTGGCCAGCTCGCGCGCCTCACTCAGGTGGCGATCCGCAACAGCGAGTCGATTGGACTGCATGCTCAACAGACCGAGATTGACGAGCGTGCCGATCACTTCGTCGGCCAACCCCGCGGTGCGCGCGTCGGAGAGGGAGAGGTCGTAGTATTCGGAGGCCTCGCGTTCGTCGCCCCGCACGTTGGCGATGACGCCCAGGTTCGTCGCCGTCATCACGGCCAGCCGCGCCTCGCCCGATCGATGGGCGCTCTCGCGCGCCAGGAGATACAAGTGCTTGGCCTCGTCGAGATTGCCCTGCTTCCACTCGACGATGGCGAGGATGTTGATGGCGTGCCCACGCGCACCCTCGTCGCCCGATTGCTCCGCGACAGCGAGAGCGGCTCGAGCGCAATCCGCGGCGGTTTCGTACTCGCCGTCCTGGAGAAAGGTGCGGGCGATCCAGCGCAGTAGCTGCGCCGCCTGCACGGAGGTTTTCGCGATGCCCTCGTGGAGCACCCGTTCGTACAACTGGCGCGCTTCGTCGCGCTTGCTCTCGCGCTCGAGCGCCTGGCCGCGCTGCAACGCCGCCGCGAGCGGTTCCGGGACGGCGCTTGCCGCCTGACGGCGTACGATCGGGAGACTGGCAATGGCGTCGGTCGTCGGACGAACGACGGATAGATTCGCGAGCGAATGCGAGCGCACGCTATTCATCGGCGGGCCGCGAAAACGAGCGAGGCCGGTGTTCCGGCCTCGCCCAGGTTCGCACGCAACTACGTCGATCCTCTCGCATCAGACGCCTCGAGACTACCGCCGCCCGCAGAGGACGACGTACCCCGAGAAGTGCTTGATCTGCGCGGTGAACGTCCAGCTCAGGAGATCGGTGACGCCGCCGAGCAGATCCGCCACGACCGCAGTGACACTGCCGAGCAGTCCTGGATCGCTGTAGTAGCCGAGCTGGAGAAACGGCACCTGCAGCAGTCCGACGTTCGTGCCATTCAATGACTGCGAGAAGGTGAGCGGCTTGCTGAACTTCGTGCCCGTGGGCGAGAAGTCGTACGCGACGAGCGAGCCGGCGCGCGCCGTCATCGTGATCACAGTGTTCTTGCTCAGCGCGCCGCGCGGCACCGTGACGGTGACACCGGCCGCCGGGATGCTCAGCGTGCCACCATTGGAGCCGATCGTCTTCACCACCGTGATCGGCGCGGGCAGCGGCTTGGTCCGCTGGATCGCCTCGTTCGTCGTCAGCTTGAGCGCGCTCGTCACCGTCCCGAGCAGGCCGCCGAGCAGACTCGCCGAGGGGTCGGCCGCGGGCGCCTGGATCTGTTGCGGCGCCGTGACCTGGTCCGCCGAGCAAGCAGCGAGAGTGAGCGCCAGCGCGAGCGTACCGATACGACGAATCGAGGAAGACATGTGAAGCTCCATGGGGGATGTGGCGTCAGCGCCTGGCGCACGACCGTCCCCATGACGCATCCCGAGGGGGGAGATGCATCACATTCTGACGGTCCGCGTTGGCCGTTGCCAAAGCACTCTCGGTGCCACCGCTCACACCCAATTCGCCCCCGTCAAACTGTCCGGCGCAGGGAGGCACGGCCGCATGGTGTCGTCACATTGTCCCAACGAATGCGGTCAGAGGGTCCTGAGCCCGAGACCCGCCAAAACACGAAGGGCATCGCAATTCGCCACGGTTCATGGCGAATTGCGATGCCCCAACCTCGTTCTCGAGGGCGTCGCCTACGGTTTGCCCTTCAGCGTCGTGTCCTTGATGCTCTTGCCGGTCTCGGTCAGCGCGCCGTGCGCGTTGCTCTTCACCCGGTTCTTCTCGGCCTTGGTGTCGCGCGCCGCCTTCTTCGACGTCTTGCTGATGTCGCGCGCCACCTTGTTCACCCCACCAGGATGGGTGCTGTTCGAGCTCTTGATGCCGGTGGTCTTCTTGAGCGTGGCCTTCGTCTCGTTGCCGGCGTGCTTGAGGGACTGGTGTGCCTTGCCCGCGTCGCGCTTCACTTCCGCCTTCGTATCGCGACCGGCCTTCTTCGCGGTCTTGCT
>DATHEN010000997.1:0-4335 GCA_035318565.1 Polyangiaceae bacterium | reverse complement strand
CCGCACACCAACACCCATGCTGACCCCACGCGAAGCGCTGCGGGTGATGCCTTCCTCGAAGGTCAGTCCACCACCGGCGCGATACTCGAAGAACAAGTCTGCGTAGTCCCCTCCGTGCGAGAGAGCGACGCCGAGCAACTTGCGGCAGATTTCCCCGTCGATCCCGGAAGGGCCACCAGGGCCGAACGGGGCACGGTATGCGAGGCTCACGGTCATCCCGGAGTTATACATGTCCGCTTGTTACACCGCAGCAAAGCGGCGCCGAAGGCCGAGGCCAAACACCGGCGGCAGCTGAGAGCACCCGGCATTTGCGTGGGGTTGCCGACCGGAAAAGACGTCCGCAAGAGTCCGCCGTGCGCGTGGCAACGGGACACGCTGGGGCAAAAAAGCTGCTTCTTTCTAATCACATGATAGAATGCTGCCCGGACCGCCACCAGCTAGTATGCAGACTGTCCAGCGTCTGTTCGAGCTGGTATTAAACGTTGGGTCCCTGCTGCGGTCGTGAGCCGTGGGCGGCATGAACGCTGCATCATTGCGAGTTTCGTGTCGGATCGCCGGAATGGCACGCGACAGAGGGGTTCTCGGAATTCATGAAGAGTCGGATCAGCTCGCAGGGTACGAGCACCGCCGCGCCGGCGGCAGAACTCGACGCGCCCACGCCGAGCGAGCGCGGCTCGGGGATTCATCCCGTAGGCCGGAACGAGATGATCGCGCTCGATCCGGGCTGTCGAGTGGGAGAACGTTACGTCATTACCGACGTCATCTCACATGGAGCAACGTCGTACGTTTACGCAGCCATAGACGAAATTGCGCGGCGCGAAGTAGCCATCAAGGTGGTTCGCTACGGCTTCGGCGATTCGAGCGAGCGAGCCATCGATCGCTTACAGCTCGAGTCGTTCGTCTATCAGCTCGCCCAAAGCCGCCATCTCCCCCGTCTGCTCGATGCGGGCCGCCTGTCCGATAGCTCGCCGTATATCGTGATGGACCGCGTGCATGGGCAAACGCTCGCAGAGCGCCTGCAAACAGGCCCGCTCTCGATTCCTGCCATCCTCGAGCTGGGTTGCCAGCTGATGGACGGGCTGCATGCTGCGCACCGGCACGGCATCGTGCACCGCGACATCAAGCCGCGGAACCTGCTCCTCGAGGACACGCCGGACGGCGCGCTCATCTTGAAAATCGTCGACTTCGGGATCTGCTCCCGGGAAAACCGCGCGGAAGCCGGCAGCTCCGTCGTGCTCGGGACACCCGCCTACATGTCTCCCGAGCAGACCATGGGAGCGAAGCTCGATACACGCAGCGACCTCTACGCGGCTTCGGTCGTGCTGTACGAAGCGGTGACGACACGCCTGCCATTTCAGGGCACGAGCAGCTTGGAAATCCTCACTGCCGTGCTGCACGCTCCCTTGTTGCCTCCACGCGTGCTGCGTGAAAACTGCCCGCTCGAGCTCGAAGTGCTGATCCTACGCGGGCTCGCGCGCGACCGCGCCGATCGCTTCGACGACGCGCTGGAGATGTCAGACGCCCTCGCGCGCATCGCCGAACAGTATGGGCTGCCGATGGGCGCGGACGCCTTCCGAGCCAAATCCTCAATGCTCCCTCCGCCCGTGGTGCGCCAGGACGCACAGACCGAACGGGCCGTGAGTCTGCCAAAACCGAGCCCTGGCAGCTGAAAAACGCTCGCGCGCGGCCCGCTCACGCGTGTTGAGAGAACATGTAGCGAAAGTAGTACTAATGTGCGCGGATGCTCTCCGGCAGCGCACTTCTCGTTTTTCTGCACGTGGTCGCCAACTTGGTGTGGATCGGTTCGATCACCGCCACTGCCATTGCCCTAGTCACGCCCGGCGTCGATCTGGGAGCCCGCGGCGCCATTGCGTATGGCATTTACCGGCGGGCGGCCGTGCCGGCGTTCGGTTTGGCCTTCGTTTCAGGTTTGGTTCGTCTGGCGCTCGATACCCACTACTATCTCGTCGCGACCCACTACATGCACGCGAAGCTGCTGTTCGCGCTGATCGTGATTGCGCTGCATCACGTGATCGGGGCGCGCGCCAAGCGGGCGGCCGCTCCGGAGTCTAAAGAACCGGGCAATGTGGCCGTTTTGTGTGTTGGATTGCTGGCATGCGCCACTGCAGCGGCGTTCCTGGTCCTTCTCAAACCCTTTTGAGCCGCGCCCCTATCTACGGAGCTTTGCGCGCGCCGTGACAATCGTGCGGAAATCACAGGGGTTTGTTGACGAAACCCGGCAGCTCCTCGTAAGATTTGGCGCTTACCAGTGGCTTCGTCCACCTGGCGTCAACACGCCAAGCCAGATACGTACGTGCCGATAGATCGCGAGAAGACACTCCAGAGCGCCCAGAAGTACGTCGACCGGAAGAAGTACGATCGGGCGATCGCCGAGTATCAGCGGATCGTCCAGGACGATCCTACTGACGCTCGTACTCTGCTCAAAATCGGCGACCTGCAGGCGCGCCTACAAGCCTACCCGGACGCGATCGCTACTTACGATCGGGTCGGCCAATACTACGCGACTCAGGGCTTCGCGCTCAAAGCCATCGCGGTCTACAAACAAATTCGCGAGCTGATTCGCAAGCACGCGCCGCAGCTGGCCGATCGCTACGGCCACATTCTGCCCAAGCTGGCCGAGATCTACAGCCAGCTCGGTCTCACGAGCGACTCGCTGGCCGCCTACGACGAGGTGGCAGCCCGCTTTCAGCGAAACGGCCGCGACCGCGAGGCGAGCGAAGTTTTCCAGAAGATGATCGAGCTGGATGCGGGCAATCCCCTGCCCCATCTGCGCTTCGCCGAGGCGTGCTGCCGCCTGCAGAAGCTCGACGAAGCCATCAACTCGTTCTGGACAGCCGCAGAGCTGCTGCTGAGCCTCGAGCGCGGCGAAGACGCGCTCAAGGTCATCGAGCGCATCCTGCATTTCCGACCCGAGCCGCGCTTTGCGCGCGCCGCCGCCGAGCTCTACCTGCGCCGCGGCCAGCGCGAAGACGGGCTGCAGGCCCTGGCAAAACTGCAGGTCTGTTTCCAGGCCGACCCCAAGAACCTCGATACCCTGACCTTGCTCGCGCAGGCCTTCACGATGATCGGGCAGGAGGGCAAGGCCATCGAGGTCTACAAGGAGATGGCGCGCATCGCGCGCGAGCAGGGCAAACGCGAGCTGTTCGACCAGCTGCTCGCGCACCTGTACTCGATCGCGCCTCACGACGAACAAGTACGGGCGCTGCAGAGCCTCAAGCCCCCGCCGTACGAATCGGCGCGTCCGTCGCAAAGCGCCGTCAGCGTGGGCGATCACGAGGTCGAGTTCCTGGAGGACGAGGGGCCGAGCGTTCAGACTCCCTTCGAGCTCAAGGCCCGCGAGTCGGCGCGCATGCACGAAATCCGCAGCAGCGAGCATCAGCCGCTGCGCGAAGCCCGTCCGCTGCTGGCGAGCGCGCCGGACGTCGTCGTAGTGGACGACGAGCTCGAAGCCGCCGAAGAGCACTCCTCGGAAGAAGAGTTCGACATCCGCGCGCACGCGCGCAAGGCCGTCATCGACGCCGAGTCGTTCCGCAAGCTGCGGCTCTACTCCAAGGCCATCGAGGCCTTGCACATCGCGCTCGAGATCGACCCGAACTCGCTCGAAATCCGGCACAAGCTGCGCGAGCTCTTGATGGAGTCGGGCTCGCGCGCCGAATCGCTCTCCGAAAGCGTGACGATCGCGCTAATTCACCTGGAAAAGGGCGAGCCGGAGCTGGCCGAAGCGCTGCTCTACGAAGTGCTCGAGCTCGACCCGGAGCACACCGACGCTCTGCAACTGCTCGACCAGTTGAGTCAGCGCGGAGAGCCGCGAAGCTCCGAGCGCGCGCGCCCGGAACCGAGCAGCGGCGTCCTGGACAGCTTCGCGCCCGGCGCACCGCTGCCGGCTTACGATCTCGACGAAAGCTCGACGAATCAGGTCTACGTTGGCCCGAACGCCGGCAGCGTCGCAGCCGAGCTCGACGTCATCGATGATCCGTTCGCGCCGGCACCCAAAGCGGCCGCGGGACGCGGGCCATTGCCGAGCTTCCCGCTCGCGGCGGAGACCGACGATTTGATGGCGGGCCTCAATCCCGAGCCCGTCGAGCTGCGCAAAGTTCAGCCGCCGCCCGCACCGGCCGTGCCCAGCTTCGAAGGCTTCAACGCGCCCGCCCGCGAGCCTGTCCCGGCGCCGGCCCCGCCCGACAACAAGACCGAGCAGCTCGAGGAAGCCCTCGACGAAGCCTCCTTCTTCATGTCGCGCGGCTTGTTCGAAGATGCCCGCGCCATCTTGAGCGAGCAGCTCGTGCGCACGCCGGGACATCCGTTCGTCGTCGA
>DATHEN010000996.1:0-4761 GCA_035318565.1 Polyangiaceae bacterium | reverse complement strand
GACTCGTACGCGCGCATGCAGCCGAGTTGGTTCTGATCGCGGCCCTGCGGGGGGGCTGCGCATTGGTCTCATCGAAGAGCAGGAAGATTTTTTGAATTCTGAGATCGGACCAATGGTCCGCGCCGAGTCGGGCATCGGAGTTACTCGTCAGCTCGATGGACTCCAGGCACCCGTTTCATCTGGCCGAGCGCGTTGCCGTTGGCGTTCCTCCGCAGTCAGGGCAGTACCGTCTCGCACCACGAGCAGCGAGGTAGGGCACTCGCTGATGAGTCGTTCCGCTTGCAGCCCGAATAGACGGTGCTCGAGGCCCCATTCGGAACCGATTCCAACGAGCACGAGATCGTAACCGTGTGCGCTGTGCTCGAGGGCTGCTCGAGCCGGCTCGTCGTGCTCCACGACTTCGAGCCGCACCAACACTCGACCGTCCGGTCCTTGCTCCGTGAGCTCCTCGATCTGGCGGGCGACTCCGAGTTTGCCGCGCCGGTCCGCGGTGACCACGTGCAAGATCGTCACCTCCGCGCCCGACTCCGTCGCCAGGCGGTGAGCCAAGCGCAGCGCGGCGGTGTCGTGCGGGCCGCCCAAGTACGGTACGAGCACGCGCCTCACCTGCGTGAGCCCGCGGTCGATCAGCACGGCTACGTCCGCCGGCGCGCTCTCCATGACGTCGTGCACCGTGCCGCGCAGTACCGCTTGCCCGACCAGCGGCTTGTGCCAACCGAGCATCACCAAGTTCGCGCCCTTGGCAGCCGCCACCTGACAGATATCGACGGCGGGCTGACCGGAGACGAACGACAGCGGCCGCACCTCGATCCCGAGCTCGCTCGCGCGTTCCAGCAGCGGTGCCAGCGCCGTGCTCTGCGCCTTTCCTAGCTGTTCGGTCATCACGAAGGACGCGCGATCGGCCGGAGGAACCAGGCGCAGCGCATACAGCCGGTGCGCGGCCTTCTTGCCAATCAAGGCGCCGGCCAGACTCATCATCCCCGGACCCGTGCGATCGTAGGCCACACACATGACCAGCGTAAAAGGGCTCGGTGCGCTGTGCAGCGCCTCCACTTCACCGGGCTGGTCCAGCTGCTTCGCGAGCTCCGACGTGGGATAGATCCACTCGAGGAGCGGCGTAGTCATGAAGGTGGTGACGAGCGCCATCAGCACCATCATCGTAAATAGCATCGGGGAGATCACACCGAGATCGAGGCCGATGTTGAGCACGATCAGTTCCATCAGCCCGCGCGTGTTCATCAGGATGCCGAGGGCGCTCGCTTCCCGCCAGGGCATACCCGTAAGGCGAGCGGCGATGACGCTGCCTCCGAACTTTCCGGTGCAAGCAACCAGGATGATGAGAGCGCACAAGCCCCAAGCACCCGGCGAATCCAAGAGCCCGATCTGCGTTCTCAGACCGCTGTACGCGAAGAACAGCGGTAACAGCAGCACCACCACCACGTCTTCGAGCTTGCCGGCCAGCTCGCCGGCAAAACCCTGCTCTTTCGGGATCACCGCGCCCAGGATGAACGCGCCGAACAGAGCGTGAATACCGATGATCTCCGTGGCCCAGCTCGACAGCAGCACGAGCATCAGCGTCACAGCGACGAGATTTTGACTCAGCCCTTCGCGGTTGCGAGCGCGATCCGCCAGGCGCGCCAAGAGCGGGCGAATCAAAAGCAGCATCGCGACGATGTAACCGATGGCCAAGAGCGACGTGCGGATCGCGTCGGCCACGCCGGTGAAGCGCACGATCGAAACGACGAACGCCAGGATGCACCAGGCCGTCACGTCGTCCACGGCGGCACACGTGATGGTGATGGCGCCCACTTTGGTGCGCAGCAAACGCCGCTCGACCAGGATGCGCGCGAGCACCGGGAAGGCCGTGATGCTCATGGCCACGCCCATGAACAGCGCGAACGAGCTGAACGGAATCGTGCCATCCGAAACGCGCGGGTACAGATACAGCGCGAGCAACGAGCCCAGACCGAACGGGACGACGATGCTGGTGTGACTGATGGCGATGGAGGTGTGGCCACGCCCGCGGAGCAGCTTGGGATCGAACTCGAGCCCGACCAGAAACATGAAGAGCAAGAGCCCGACCTGGCTCATCAGGCTCAGCGTCGACAGCGAGCTCTTCGGAAAGACGGCCGCGGAAAACTCGGGGAAAAGCCAGCCGAGCAGCGACGGGCCGAGCGCAATGCCCGCCGTGATCTCCGCGATCACCATCGGTTGCCGCAAACGCTTCGCGAGCAGGCCCACCAGGCGAGACACGCCGACGATCAGCAGCGCCTGAGCGATGAACAAGACCAACGGGCCATGGAGCAGCGCTGCCATGGACCGGAGATTACACCCGAATTGCGGGTCAGATGACGTAATCTTCCAGAAACACTTTGGTGTCCTGCAGATCCACCAGCACGCGATCACCGAGTGTGAGCCCGAGCGAATCGAACTCGGCCTTCGGCATCTGGACCCCCATCGGATCGCCGTTCTCGAGCTCGAGAGAAACCTTCACGAGGCCGCCGACACGCGTGAGCCGCTCGACCCGGCCTGCGGCCATGCCGTCTCGACGCTCGCGGCTCTTCGACAAGCGCACGTCATGCGGCCGCACGTACGCGTGAACGCTCGCGCCTTCCCCGGCGCCGCGCGGCGTTTGCACGGCGAGCGTTCCGACGCGCGCCGTGCCGTCTTGTACACGGCCGCGTAGCACGTTGGCCGCACCCAAAAAAGAAGCCACGAACGGCGTGGCGGGGTGATCGTACAGCTCGTGAGGTGCCCCGGCCTGCGCGACGCAGCCTTCGTTCAAGAGCACCACGTGCTGCGAGAGCTCGAGGGCCTCTTCCTGGTCGTGCGTGACGAGCAGCGTGGTTACGCCGGTCTTGTCCTGAAAGCCCAAGAGCCATTCGCGCAGCTCGACGCGAACCTGCGCGTCCAGCGCGCCAAACGGCTCGTCCAGCAGCAAAACGTGGGGATTGGTGGCCAGCGCGCGTGCCAACGCGACGCGCTGGCGCTGGCCGCCCGAGAGCTGCGCCGGAAAGCGGTCGTCATAGCCCTCGAGCTGAACGAGCGCGAGCAGCTCGCGCACGCGTGCCTGGATCTTCGGTCGTTCCACCTTGCGAATCGACATGCCGAACGCGATGTTGTCGCTGACGGTCATGTGGCGAAACAGCGCGTAGCTCTGAAAAACGAAGCCGACTTGCCGAGCGCTCGAAGAGAGGCGAGTCACCTCTCGCTCTCCGATCGACACGTTGCCGGCGTCGGGTTCCTCGAGCCCCGCAATGATGCGGAGCAACGTCGACTTCCCGGAGCCGGACGGCCCGAGCAGCGTGGTGATCTTGCCGGGCGGCGCCTCGAAAGAGACGTCGTTCACCGCCGCCACGTCACTGCCTCTATCGAAGCGCTTGGTGACACCTCGTACGACCACACTCATGGGACGACCATACCCGCCTTGCTCGGAGTCTTGGCGATAGCTGCCGCGGGCGTGCGCGCCGCTCTGGCGTGCCGCGCGTGCGCGGCCCACTCCGCCGCCTTCTTCACCAGCAGCGTCATGAGCGCGATCAACGCCAACAGGGACGCAACCGTGAACGCGGCCACGAAGTTGTACTCGTTGTAGAGAATTTCTACCTGCAGCGGCATGGTGTTCGTTTGCCCGCGCACGTGCCCGGATACCACTGAAACTGCGCCGAACTCACCCATGGCACGCGCGTTACACAGGATGGCCCCGTAAAAAACGCCCCAGCGCACTTTGGGCAAGGTGACTCGAAGTAAAATCTGCCATCCGCTCGCGCCCAGCGTGAGCGCGGCTTCTTCTTCGTCGTTGCCTTGCGCTTGCATGACCGCCAGCACCTCACGCGCGACTAGCGGAAACGTCACGAACGTAGTCGCTATCACGATGCCGGGAACCGCGAAGATGATTTGAATGTCGCGCGCGCTGAGCCACGGTCCGAGCCAGCCTTGCGCGCCGAACAGGAGCACGAAAATCAACCCGGATATCACCGGCGATACGCTGAACGGCAAATCGATGATGGTGAGGAGCGCGCTCTTGCCCCAAAATTCGTACTTGGCGATCAGCCACGCCGCGGCGATACCGAACACGAAATTCAGCGGCACGGCGATGGCCGCCGTGAGCAGCGTCAGGCGAATGGCCGCCAGCGATTCCTCGTCTCCGAGCGCCTCGAAGTAAGCCCCCAGACCCTTGGACAGCGCGGAACCAAACACGGTCGCGAGCGGCAGCACCACGCACAGCGTGAGAAAGACTAGCGCTACGCCGATCAGCGCTCGGCGCACCCAGGCGGATTCGGTGGTGCTGGCGCCGCGCCGCGCCTGCGCCGGCCGGCGTACTCTGGCCGCTACGACGCCGCTCATACTTCTGCCCGGCGCGTCCAGCGCTGAAGCAGGTTGATGATCAGAAGCAGCGTGAACGAGGCGCCTAGCATGACCGCAGCGATGGCCGTCGCGCCGCTGTAGTCGTACTGCTCGAGCTTCGTGACGATCAAGAGCGGCACGATCTCCGTTTGCAGCGGCATGTTGCCGGAGATGAACACCACGGAGCCGTACTCACCGAGCGCCCTCGCAAAGGACAGGGCAAAGCCCGTGAGCAGCGCCGGCAGGATGCTCGGAAAGATCACACGCCGGAAGGTCTGCCAGCGGGACGCGCCCAGCACGGCGGCTGCCTCCTCGACGTCGGAGTCGAGTTCTTCGAGCACGGGCTGCACCGTGCGAACGACGAAGGGTAGTCCGATGAACGTCAGCGCAAGCACGATTCCGAGCGGAGTGAACGCA
>DATHEN010000995.1:0-10007 GCA_035318565.1 Polyangiaceae bacterium | reverse complement strand
CACGTCGATCTCCAGGTGACTCAGCCGTACGTTGGTCGCGACGACTTCGAGCCCGCGCTCGATCAAGTACGCGACCACGGCCGCTTCGGCGCGGCGGCCGCCCTCCGAGCGCGCGGACACTGCAAAGCCCGCTGCAGCAGCGCTCAGGGATTGCTGCCGTCGTTGCCGCAGTTGGCGGCATCGCGCGAGCAGCGGTCCTCTGGACCGGGCACATAACGGGTGCCCTGCTTGATGCAGTAGTAGCCGGCGAGCTCGGGCTTACCGAGCTCCGGATCCGAGATCAGCTTTTCGCAGCCGTAGCCGCTCGGACACTCGCAGTAGTTCGCGCCGTCGTCCGTTTTGCCTTCGTCGTTCTTGCAGCGGCAGGAGCAGTAGACCGAATCGTCCGGCGTGCGACCCGTGAGCTGGGCAATGACCGGAACCTGGATGACGTCCGCGGACACCTTCTTCGCTGGGTTGGCGTTCTCGGGCGGCGGAACTTCTCCGCTCGTACCCGGGATCTTGCAAAGCGCGCCCAAGTCGCGCTCCGAGGGATCCAAGGCGTCTTGGTCCGTCAGGTCTTTGCCGGTCTGCCCGTAGGGGCAGCTCACGCGGCCTTCGAAGTGGTTCACCAGACAGATGCGGGTCTCGCACTGGAAGGAGCGTGTCTCCGCGAAGACGTCCGCCTGGCTGAAGTTATTGAAGTACAGATCGTACTCCGCTTCGGGGATGCAGGGATCCCCGACCCCGCCGGCCTCACAGCCCAGCGCGAGAAGGGCAAAAGCCGCTCCAACCCAGTACGAGTAGCCCCGAATGCCTCGTGTCATTGCGTGCTCGTCAACTCTAACGTGATGGACAGCGAGCGCCAGGCGCGCGACGATACGAACGCTACTCGACCCGAGCGAAGTACGTCAACGGAAAGTGCCCGCACAACCTCAGGTATGTAGGAGCGTCGGCCGCGCGCCTTTGGCTCGCATGCGATCCTTCGCCCAGTTCGCGTGTCTTTAATGGAGGCGTGGAGGCGTGACATCCGAAGCTCATATAGAAGTGGCGTGCTCGAGCGCTTTCGGTCCACGAATTCGTCACAGCCGGAGATGCGCTCGAACGGATCGAAGCGAGAGCGTCGCTCGGTTGGAAGCTCCCGCAGCACGCGCGTGCTCGCGAGACCGGCTTCGACGCTTCGTCATCGACGCCGAGTCTCACTCGATTCACTTACGTTTGCTCACAAGGTGAGTCGGATCAGGCGCGATCGGCGCCGCGCAAAACGTGAATGCTGCGCTTGACAATATTGCTCGCGGATATCTAACATCGTGCCGGCGACGGGTGGTATCTGCCGGTTCTCATTGCCCATTTCCGTAATTCTCCCGCCGTACCGGATATGAGGCCGCGAGAACACGAGCACTGCCGCCCAATCGAACGAGAGGAACCCGAATGTTTCGCAAGCGCCTTGCCGCAGTCTGCATTTTGGCTGGTGTTTTCGCTGGAGCCGTCACGGCATCACAGGCCGTTGCGCAAGAGGTGATCGATCTCGACGAGGAAGCGCCGCCCAAACCGGCAAAGCCGGCAGGAAAGCCGAAAGGCGCGCCGAAGAAGAAGCCGGCTGCAAAGGCCGAGGAAGCCGCGGCTCCGGCAAAAGGCGGTAAACCGGAAGCGGTCGCCATCGACCTCGATGAAGACGCACCCGCTGAACCGGCAGCCGTGGTTGCCGGCAAAATGACACCGGCGGCGGAGAGCGCGAAGAAACTGTTCGACAAGGAGCGCTGGAGCGAAGCCGCGCTCGCGCTGCATCGCGTGGTCAGCGGAGAGACCGGTGATGACCCCGGCAACAAGCAGCTCGCGCAGTACTACCTGGCGATCAGCCTCTATCGCTTGAAATTCTATCAAGCGAGCTACTCGATTTTCAGCGTGATTGCCGAAAACCGCAATCACTTGAAATTCAGAGAGACGCTGCTCTGGCTCGCCAAGCTCGCCACGCAACTTCCGGAGCCGGCGGACATCATCGAGCGCGTTGGCAAGTACAGCGATGAAGAGGTCGCTCGCTTCAACAACGAGCAGCAGCGGGATCTGTACTGGCAGCTCAATCACATGCTGGGCCGCTACCGGTACCGCAATCGGCAGTACCAAGACGCAGTGCGTCTCTTTCAGAAGGTCGATCGCAAGAGCGCCTATTACGTGCGGTCGCAGTTTTTCACGGGCATCAGCTACGTGCAGCTCCGAAAGTCGGTGCCCGCCGTGCAGTCGTTCCAGCGCATCGACAAGGCGCTCGAAGAAGGCGTGGAGGGCGTAGAGGACGAAGATCGCATGCGCGATCTGGCGTACCTCTCGATGGCAAGGACCTACTACTCGGCATCGATTCGCCTCGACGCCGAGACGAACGCTCCGAGCGTGGACGCGCAGAAGCTGAGCGCCGCGGTCAAGTATTGGAACCAGGTAGAGGCTTCCAGCGAGTACTGGCTGGACGCGCTGTTCGAGCAATCCTGGGCGTACTTCATGGCCGGCGACTACCCGCACGCGCTCGGGAACATTCACACCATCCAGTCGCCGTACTTCCCGAACTCCTTCTATCCGGAAGCGGAAATTCTCAAGGCTGTCATCTACTTCTCGAACTGCAACTACGACGCCGCCACGATCGTAGTGGCCCGCTTCAACAAGAAGTACATCCCCATCCGCGGGGAGCTCGACAAGGTCCTGGCGCGTTACAAAGGCGCGAACCAAGAAGATGCGTTTTACAAGTTTCTAACCGAGGTGAGAGAAGGCAAAGCCAACCTGGATGCGCGCATCGAGCCGATCGTGGAGAACGCGCTCAGCGATCGCCAGTTGCTCAGAAACCTCGACTACGTGCGCCTGCTCGAGGAAGAGAACAAGCGCTTCGCCAAGTCCCCCGCGGAGTTCCGCAGCTCCGCGCTCGGCCAAGAGGTGGACGATTCACTGAAGCTCGCTCGGGATCTGGCGGTGCGACAGACGGGAGAGCTCGGACTCTCGCGCTATCAGCGCAACGTCGACGAGCTGAACGAACACCTCAGAAACGGCGAAAAGATTTTGATCGACATCACGGCCGCCCAAAGAAACCTGCTCGACGAAAAACTCAGCAAGGGCCAGGTTTCGAAAGCGGAATCGAAAATATACGGCGTTGTGAAGCCTGACGAAGAGCACGCGCTCTGGCCGTTCGACGGCGAGTACTGGCGTGACGAGCTCGGGTTCTATCGACAGGTGGTCGAGTCAGCGTGCGGAAGGTAATACGAATGAGCCTCAAGCGGGCGTGTGCCCAATCTTTCAAACAGGTCGCCCGCCCGCGCAGGGCATATCCGTTGGTTGCCGTTCTGCTCAGTTGGCTCTTGTGCGTGCCCGCGGCGGAAGCGGCCACTGCTACGGCCAAGCCCGCTGATCTGGGTAACGAGTGCATCAGCCCGGCTGCACACAAGAACTTGCAGGAGTGCCCCGGGGGGCCAGGCAAGTTCGAAGTGAAACAGAAGCGCGGCGCGGCCTTCAAGAGCGCGCCTCCTCCGCGCGAACGCAAGAACGCGACGGACATGAAGCCGACCAATCCCACCGAGGAGATGGCGGCCGGCCAGCGCGACACGCGGCGAGGACGCCTGCAAGCGCGCGCGCGTGCGCTCTTGATCACCGAGATCGGCGGTCTCGAGCGCTTGTTCAAGGTGACGCCGAAGCGTTCGCCCGATCGTCCGCAGCTGATTCGCCGTTTGGCGGAAGGTTACGTGGAGCTCGAGAGCGCGGCCACGCGCGACAAGATCGCGTCTGAAATCAAAGCGCAAGACGCCAAGAAGAAGAAGGGCGGCGCGGCCGAAGCGGACAAATCGAAACGCGACGCCGCGCAGGCCGTGCAGATCGTGAAGGCCGCGCGCTCGAAGGCCATCGCGTACTACACGCTGATGAAAAATCAGTACCCGAACTACTCGAAGCTCGACGAGGTGCTCTACTACCTCGCTTACGAGTACGAGCAGGCGGGTGATCTGAAGAACGCGCGCGCCGTCTACTACGAGCTGATCGAGAAAGCGCCCAAGTCGCCTTACATCCCGAATGCCTATCTGGCATTCGGCGAGCTCTTCTTCCTCGAAGCCCAGGGAGATCCGAGCAAGTGGGATTTGGCCGCCGCGGCGTACCGCGAAGTGATCAAGTATCCGGCGCCGGAAAACAAGGTGTACGGCTACGCCCGCTACAAGCTCGGCTACGTGCACTGGAACAAGGGCGAGCACCCCGAGGCGCTGAACGAGTTCAAGAAGGTCATCGAATACGGCGACCAGTACTCGCAGATTCCGAACGCCACGCAGCTCGCCAAGGCTGCGCGTCGCGATCTGATCCCCGTCTACGCGGCGAGTGGTGCGCCGGACAAGGCGTACAACTTCTTCAAACCGCTGTCCGGTGACAAGGGCGGCGAGCAGACCAAGACCGTCGATATGTTGAACGAGCTCGGGCTCGCTTACATCGATACCGGTCACTACAAGGAAGGCGTCACTCTCTATCGCGACCTCATGAGCCGCGATCCAGGTCGGCGCGAGTGCTTCTATCAGAGCCAGATCACCGTCGCGGTGCAGGCGCTCAGCTCCGGCAACAAGGAAGCCATCAAGAAGGAGCTCGAGAATCAGCTGCGCGAGCGCAATGCCTACGTAAAGTCGGCAAACCCCGAAAAGGAAAAGCTCGACTGCTCGAACCGCACGGCGGAGCTCTTGGCCGAGTCTGCCATGAGCTGGCACCTCGAGGCCGTGGGCTCGGGCGGCGTGCGCGGTACCGGCGACAAGAAGACGATGGACCTCGCCGCTTACCTCTACAAGAAGGTGGGCGACAGCTTCTCGGCTCAGGATTTTGCAAAATTCCAGTTCCCGCGCATCGTCAAGGAAGACTGGCCGACGATGTACAAGATCAAGTACGCGATGGCGGACTTGCTCTACTTCCAGCAGCGCTGGGAAGACTGCGGTCCCGCGTTCGACGCGGTGGTCGCGGAAGATCCGCGCGGGGCTCAGGCGGCCGAGGCCGCGTACGCTTCGGTGCTCTGTTACCAGAAGATGTACGACCAGCTTTACAAGGGTGAAGCGGATCGCAAGGGCAAGGGGCTCGGACCGTCGGGCGCCGAGGAAAAGGACCGGGAAGCAAAGAAAGGCGAATGGGAAAAGCTCAAGCCCAAGCCCTTCAGCGACATGCAGAAGGGCATGATCACCGCTTTCAATCGGTACGTCTGTTACATCAAGCCGCCCAAGGGCGACACCGAAGGCGAAGAGCAGTACGTCGAAGTGAAGTACGCCCGTGCGCGCACGTACTTCGAAGCACAGCACTGGGAGGAAGCCGCGCTCGGCTTCCGAGACGTCGCGCTCAACCACTCCGACAAGGACGCCGGCATCTTTGCGGCGCAGCTCTATCTAGAAGCTCAGAACGTGCTCGGCTCGCGCAGTGAACCGCCGCGCCCCGCCTGCTTCGACGACATGAGCAAAGACGTGCCCGTGTTCATCGACCTCTACTGCAAAGGCAGCAAGGCCGAGGACAACAAGGAACAGTGCGAGCTCCTCTACCGCATTCAGTTCGACGTCATTCGCCTGCGCGCGCAAAAGATCGTGGATTTGGCCGATTCTCAGGCTGAAAAGGGCAACACCCGCGAGGCGCTCGACAACTACAAGAAGGGCGGCGACTCGTACCTCGAGCTCTGGCGCAAGTACTGCGAAGCGCCGCTTGGCGAGGGCAAGAAGACCAAGCAGTGCGAGAACGCGGACCAGACGGTCTACAACATGGCCCGCGCCTACCAGGCCGGTCGCCTGCTCGCGAAATCGATTCAAGCGCGCCTGATCTTGCTCAATCCCAAGTACGGGATGGAAAAGAGCGATCTGGCCATGAAGGCCACCTACGAGATCGGCGGCAACTACCAGGCAATCGCCGTTTACGATCGCGCGGCCGAGTTCTTCGAACGCTACGCCAAGGCCACCAACTACAAAGGCGAGTTCGCCGATCAGGCGCTGAGTGACGCGGTCGTGCTCCGGCTCGGTCTCGGTCAGGAAGACGCAGCGATCGACGACGCCAACGCCTTCAATAAGTACTTCGGTGCCCGCAAAGGCTCGCAGACGGCGCAGATCGCGTTCGCCGTCGCTGCCCACTACGGCGAAAAGAAGGACTGGGAGAACGTGCGGAAGCGCTTGGCTGGTGCCACGCGCCTGATCGACACGAAGGCGACGCTGGACGTCCGGCTGCAGGCTCACGCGCTGCTCGGCCGCGCTTACGCCCAGATGAACCGCGGCGCGAACGCCAACACGGAATACGGCACGGTCGTCAAGCTGTGGGCGGATCCCAAGAAGGGCACCGCTGAAATCGAAGGTATCGAGGGCGAGGACGCGAACGCCAAGCAGCGGCGTCTGGGTCGCGCGCTCGAAGCCGTCGGCGAAGGCATTTTCTACTTCGCCGAGCAGAAGAAGAAGGCCGTCGATAAGGTCGAGTTCCCCGAGTACAAGGGCGGCGGCAACAAGAACGAGGTGCTCCAGCACATCAACGTGAAGGTGAAGGGCTGGATCGGCAAGAAGCGTCCGCTCATCGAAGCGGCCACCGCCGAGTACAAGAAAGTCGTGGATCTCCAGCCGGTGCCGCCGCCGCGCTGGGTCATCGCCGCCGGCTCACGCGTCGGCGAGATGTGGGGCACGTTCGTGAAGGAATTCCGGGCGGCCCCCATCCCGAATTTCATCAAGACCGACTTCGAGCTGCGGACGGCGTACTACGGCGCACTCGACGACGCGTCCGAGCCGCAGAAACAGCAAGCCAAGAGCGCTTACGAGGTCTGCCTCGGTTACTCGGTGAAGTACCAGTACTTCGACGAGTTCAGCCGTTCGTGCGAGGAGTGGCTCGCGCAAAACTACAAGGCTGACTACCACCTGATCGACGAATTTCGCGGCGCTCCGAACCGAGTCAACTCGGTGCTCCGCGAGCAGGGTTACCCGCTTCGTCTCGGCGGAGAGCCGCTCGTGACGCAGCAGTCGACCGAGGCGCTGAAGCCCGACGTCGAGAAGAAGGCCGGCAAGGCCGAGGAAGACGCCAAATGAGGTGCATCAAGTCCGTTGCTGGGGTTTTGCTCGCGGGGCTATCGCTGTCGGCGGTGGCATGCGGCGGTGGCGCGGGCGCCGGCATCGCGGCCAAGGACGCGAGTGGACGCACAGCCGTCGGTAATCAGCCGGTCAGCAAGGAAGCGGCCCAAAACTTCGATCGCGCCATCGACGAGTTTGCCGCCCACGACAAGAAGCAGGACTGGCAGGAGGGCGTCTGCAACAGCGTCGCCGAATCGTTCCTGAATGCTTCCAAGGAACAACAGTCTGCGGGCGGCAAGCCGCTCGCGGAAGCGGTGTACAACGCAGGCCTCGCCTATCAGCGCTGCGGCAAGGACGCCGAAGCCAAGGCGCAGTTCGAGAGCGCGGCCAAGATCGATCCGAGCATGCATAGAGCGCGCGCGCAGGTCGCGCTCTACGAGTACCAGCGTTCGAACGACCTCGACGGCGCGGCTCGCTCGCTCGATCAGATCATCCGCGACGCCAAATTCCAGAACGCCGAGGCGCTCGTGGCGCTGGCCGCGCTACAGATGGAGCGCGGCGCGGACAACGCGGATCAAGACGGCAAGAATGATCTCGAACGCGCGCAGCGCAACTTGCAGCGCGCGCTCGCCATCGACGACAGCTACATGCCCGCGTTCAATCAGCTCGCCATCTATTACCTCGAGCAGGCGAAGCTCAAGGCCGGTCAGGTGAGCACGGCTCCGAAGGGCAAGCGCGGGCGACGCGGGCTGGTCGTTGCCGGTGCCAAGAAGGCCGAGGTGAACGAGCAGCAGCTCGATCTAGCGGCGCTCGTGGCTTCGCAGGCGCAGCGGAAAAATCCGAACTACGCACCAATCCACAACACCACTGGCCTCATCCTGGTCGAGCTCAGGAACTTCAACGGCGCGGTGAAGAGCTTTGCCAACGCACGCCGCCTGGATCCCAAGTTCTTCGAAGCGCACATGAATTATGCGGCGGTAAACCTTTCGTTCCGCGGTTTCCAGGAAGCGGAGCGCGCGTACCGAGACGCGCTCAAGCTCCGGTCGAACGAGTACGAAGCGCACCTGGGACTAGCGCTCGCGGTCCGCGGGCAGATCAACGACGGCAATTTCGAGCGCTACGTAGCCGAAGCGCAGAAGGAGCTCGATCAAGCCAAGAAGCTCGATCCGCAGCGGCCCGAGAGCTACTACAACGAAGCGATTCTGACGCAGGAGTTCCGTGCCAAGCGCGGCAACGCGGTCACGAGCCTCGAGAAAGCCGCGCAACAGTACCGCGAATTCATCGCAAAAGCCGGCGGAGACCCGGCCTTCGCCGACGCCGTGAAGCGCTCGAAGGAGCGCACGGAAGACATCGACGACACGATCAAGTTCATCAAAGAAGGCGATCAGGCGGCCAAGGACCAGCCGGCCCCCGCTGCAGCCCCGCCACCGAGCAAATGAAGCTCGCGAGCTTGGCTGTTCCTCGAAAGCAGGCCGAGCCCTCGCCCACAATTCATAACCTCAGCCCACAACGCACGACACTCCCCGGTTGTCCCGGTGCACTTTGCACGGGATTACGCAGCCGACTGCGCGATGGCGAATGCGCGAGTGCGAGCCGCGGCTTGGGCTGGGGCGTGCGTGAGCGATTCGAGCTGCATCGTCGAGCTAGAGAATCGATTCGCGCCGCGCTATTATCTCCGGTTCGGGTGCCAACAATCTTTTTGGCAGTGGGGTCTAATTCCTGGGAACCTTTTGTCTGCCCGAGTGTCGCTTGAAGTGGCTGACGGTGATCCTGCGAATCCAAGAACTTCATTGACGAAAAAGCGTGGACAAAGTACAATTCCACTGTAATCGTATGGCAAGATTTCGCGGAGGGTGAAATGGCTCGCTCGAAGATCGCGTTTGCTGCACTGGCGTTGGGGCTTTCGGTAGTCGTGGTTGCTCCGGGCGTTTGGGCGCAGGGCAAGCCGCCTGTCAAAGAGAAGTCCCAAGACGAGGGATACGGTTACGAGTTCGAGGACGATCCGCTGAATGCGGGCGGCTTCGGACCCAATGACGCCACGATTCGTGTGCGGCCACGCGCAGCACGCACGACGCTGATTCGCCCGCGCACCTCGTTCGTGCCTGAGATGCTGAAGTCGGTGGAAAACATCTGAACTAGCGCGGCGCAGTCCGGGAGGGCGCGCCGCTCCTGTAGCGAGGCTTTGGCATAGCGTGCCCCTCGCGCCCCTCGGAGCATTCAAGGAACACAAGTATGGCAAAGGCTGCTCTCACTTTCGCGATCTACCAGGCCGACGGGGCACAGCGGCGCGAAACGGTGACTCAGGACATCGTCAAGGTCGGCAAGGATCCGAAGAGCCACCTCCGAGTCGATGACGACCTAGCCTCGCGCATGCACGCGGTCATCGAGGTCTCGGGTCCGCTGGACATCACGCTGATCGATCTCGGGAACGACCCCGGCACGCTCGTCAACGGGGCTCGGGTCAATAAGTGCAAGCTGCACGTGGGCGATCAAATCCAGATCGGTTCCACACGCATCATTCTCGAAAATGCCGACTTGGCTGCAACCGACGCGGTGATGAGCCCGCCGCCACTCGGTGGGCCGCCGCCCGTGCCGCGTGCGTCCGCAGTCTCGGCCGCAGCTGCAGCGCCCTCTTTCGCGACGAGCGCTGCGAACCCATTCGGAGCTCCGACCGGGGCCAGTCCGTTTGCGGCTTCGAGCAACCCGTTCGAGGTCTCGCCCATGAATCCGTTCGCCTCGGGCGCGGCGCAATCGGCGATGCACGATTCACTGCGGGTTCCGGACGACGCGCTTCCCGGCACGTACACGTATCGGCTCGTCAAATCGGGCCCGGACGTGAGCGCCGACGAAGTGGAGCTGTTGCACGTTCAAGCCGTGGAAGTGATGGTCCTGTGGGGGACGAACGTGCTGCACGTCTCGCACCTCACTCCGCCGCGTAACTTCTACGTAGGTGAAGAACAGGGCAAAAACTTCGCCTGCGACTTCTTCATTCCGGCCGAGCGCTTGGGAACCACG
>DATHEN010000994.1:0-5352 GCA_035318565.1 Polyangiaceae bacterium | reverse complement strand
GACAACCCCTTCATGCGCTTCGCTGCGCGCTTTACGGCCGACGTGAGCGCGCTCGCCGCGGAGCCTCCGCAAGCCTTTCATCAGTACGCTTTCACGACGCTCCGCCAGTGCGGTTCGTGCTGCGAGCTCGCCGGCAGCTACCTGCGCTGGCTCGATCAGCGCGGAGAAGCGGGGCTTTCGTCGATAGCCCAGCATTTCGAGCAACTGGCGGGTTCTGCCAAGGCCCTGCAGCTGGCG
The DNA here is from genome assembly GCA_035318565.1 of Polyangiaceae bacterium. Taxonomy (GTDB): domain Bacteria; phylum Myxococcota_A; class Polyangia; order Polyangiales; family Polyangiaceae; genus DATDJP01. The sequence goes on along the minus strand of DATHEN010000994.1, from coordinate 5,115 downwards.
GCCGCCCGCGCCGTGCTGAAGAAGCGCGCTTTTTCCCCGGATACGACGCTCGATGCCATGGCGTCCGAATGGGCGCGCGCGCTGGAGCAGCTTCAAGTACGCTACGCGAGTTAGGCCGTTGCCGTGTTGGGTCGAATCGCGGAGCACTGTGTCGCCCTCGATCAGGGCTGGTCGTGGAGCGAATGCGAAGCAGGCGCCGCGGCCGAACCACGCGCCCTCGACCCGTCCCAATTCCAGCCAGCCGAGGTGCCAGGGACCGTCGCCCACGAGCTCCGTGCGCGCCGGCTGCTCGACCTCGAGAACGCGCCCGAGCTCGACGCACGGGATTACTGGTACCGCTGTTCGCTGCCGAAAGCGCGCGGGCCCGGGCACTGGGTGCTGGTGTTCGAGGGTCTGGCAACGCTCGTGGACGTATGGATCGACGACGAGCTCCTGCTGCGCGCCGAGAACATGTTCCGGCGCCACGAAGTGGACGTTACGCCGCTCGTCACACGCGCCGAGCGCACCCTGAGCCTGCACTTTCGCGCGCTGGCTCCTGCGCTCAAAGCCCGGCGCTCTCGCTCCCGCTGGCGGACTCGCCTGGTCGATCAGCAGCAGCTGCGCTGGTTTCGCACGAGCTTGCTCGGGAAAACGCCGGGCTTTTGTCCGAACGTCGCCGCAATAGGCCCCTACCGCGCCGTGTGGCTCGAGCACCGACGGTTCTGGTCTGCGCTCGACGTCCAATGGAAGCCCGAGGTCCAGACGAATGGCCGTGTGACGCTCGGCCTGGACTTGCAAATCTCAGACGCGGAAGAGACACCGCTCTCGGCAGAGCTCGAGCTAGAAGGCGCTGCCGTAACGCGCAGCGTTTCCCTGACAGTCGAGCGTGGCGCGACGCTACGAGTTGGCGACCGTTCGACGCTGGACGGAGTGCAGCTCTGGTGGCCGCACACCCACGGTCCACAGCCGCTCTCGCGGGCGCGCGTCAAGTTGCGCTATGCGGATACCACGCTATTCGTCGAGCTCGGCAGCGTCGGTTTCCGTAAAGTCGAGCGCGAACAGCGAGACGGCTTCGGCCTCGTGATCAATGACGTGCCGATATTTTGCCGGGGAGCCTGCTGGAGCACGGATGACATCGTGTCACTCGGCCGAGCGTCGAGCACGCGCAGCACGCTCGAGCTGGCTCGCGCCGCTGGCATGAACATGCTGCGCGTCGGCGGCACGACTGCCTACGAAGCCGACGCCTTCTACGCCGCCTGCGATGAGCTAGGGCTGCTGCTCTGGCAGGACTTCATGTTCGCCAACATGGACTATCCCATCGAGGACGAAGGTTTTGCGGCGGAGGTTCAGCAAGAAGCTCATGACGTGCTGTCACGCCTGCAAGGACGCGCGTGCCTGAGCGTACTCGTGGGAAACTCCGAGGTGGAGCAGCAAGCAGCCATGCTGGGGCTGCCCAAAGAGCAGTGGCAGAGCCCGCTGTTTCATCGAGTGTTACCGGAAATCTGCGCAAAACTCGCGCCGAGCGTGCCCTACCTGCCCTCCACACCCAGCGGAGGCACTCTGCCGTTTCAACCGAACGCCGCCGTCGCCCACTACTACGGGGTAGGCGCGTATCTGCGTCCATTCAGTGACGTGCGGCAGAGCGGCGTGCAGTTCGCTTCCGAGTGCCTGGCGTTCGCGAACGTTCCGGAGAACTCGACCATCGAGAGCTTTTTGGGCGATCTCGAAACCCCACCCACGCATCCGCGCTGGAAAGCCCGCGTGCCTCGCGATCGCGGTGTCGGCTGGGACTTCGAGGACGTCCGAGATCACTACCTGCACGCGCTCTTCGGCGTCGAGCCGCGCGCTCTGCGTTACGGCGACGTGGCGCACTACTTGAACTTGAGCCGTGTCACGAGCGCGGAGGTCATGGAAAGGGTTTTCAGCGAGTGGCGCCGTCCGGATTCGAGCTGCCGCGGCGGACTCGTGTGGACGCTCAAGGATCTGTGGCCCGGGGCGGGCTGGGGTGTGATCGACGCGCTCGGCGTGCCCAAGGCCGCCTACTACGCGCTCAAACGTGTGTTCGCGCCGATCGCGCTGCTCGTCACGGACGAAGGCTTGAACGGCTACACCCTGCACGTGATCAACGACACCGCCGATCCCCTGGAAGCCGTACTCGAGTTCACTTTGCTGCGGCACGGGAAGGTCAGCGTCGCTTCTGGCAGCATCGAGCTCGGCCTCGGTCCGCGCGCTGCCGTGTCCCACAGCGCCGACGCACTGCTCGGGCGATTCAGTGACGCCACGTACAGTTACCGCTTCGGCCCGCCGAGCGCCGACGTGGCGTATTCGCGTTTGACCGGCAAGCGGGACGGATGCGTGCTCGCGCGCGCGTTCGCATTTCCTCTCGGCTTGCCGGGAGCCGCACTGGTACCGCAGGAGCTCTCGGCGGAGTTCGGCCTCGATCCGCTGCAGGTGCGCCTGAGCAGCCCGAACCTCGCGAGCTTCGTCACGCTCGACGTGCCGGGCTTTTTGCCTTCGGATAACTACTTTCACCTGGCACCAGGCGAAGCGCGCGCGATTGCCCTCGAAGCCATCACACCGAGCGCCGTTTTGAGGAAGGGTTGGGTAAAAGCCCTGAATGCCTCGAGCTCGCTGGCCATTCGGCTGCCGGAGAATGGCTAGGGTTCGGCTCTGCCCCGGCACGGGCAGAGAGAGACCGTCCTGCCGAGAGGAGTGTTACCCTGGCGCTCGCGGAGGCTCAGATCATGAAAAGGATGCGCACCGTACTCGGGCTTCTGCTTTTTGCGACGCTGACCGCGTGCGGAGAGGACGAACGGCTCGCGCCGGCGCCCGGGAATCTCACCCGCGGCTTGAGCGCGCTCTGGGGAAGCGCGCGGGACGACGTGTGGGCCGTGGGCGAAGCCGGCATGATCCTGCACTTCGATGGTGCAACGTGGTCGGCGGTCGAAAGCGGAACTTCGCAAACCTTGCTCGACGTCTGGGGCAGCGGCCGTGACGACGTGTGGGCGGTCGGTGAAGCGGGCACCGTCGCGCATTGGGACGGGCAGAGCTGGAGTGCCGCATCGAACGACGAAACGGCGGTGCTGCTCACGGTCTGGGGCAGCGGTGCGGACAGAGTATGGGTCGGCGGATTGAGCGCCGGCAACGGCTACCTCTGGGCGTGGGACGGCGAGGCGTGGGACTACGAACGCGTACCGAACGCCTCCAGCGTCTGGGACATCTGGGGTACGGGGCCCAATGACGCCTGGATGGCGGGCACGCTTTGGACACCGCAAGGGCAGGGCCTGCTCTATCACTTCGACGGCACGCTCTGGGACGTCACTACTTACGACGGCGCGAGCCTGCGTACGGGCTGGTCGAGCGGACAAGACGACGTTTGGGTCGCAGCGTTCGATTCTCCGCTTCAGCACTGGGACGGCGGCGCCTGGAGCACGCCCGGCGGCGCCGATGAACGACTATTCGGAATGTGGGGCACGTCCGGGCGCGACGTCTGGACTGCCGGCGCCAAGGGCCGTGTGCTGCATTTCGACGGCAGCGCATGGAACCACGTGCCGACCGGCACGGACGAGTTTCTGTGGAGCATCTGGGGCAGCGCCGAGAACGACGTCTGGATCGCGGGCTCCGCCGGCGTGCTCTTGCACTGGGACGGCACAAAGATCACGAGCCCACCTCTGACGTGAGATGGGCTCGTCGCGTAGCCGATCAGCGCGTTACTTGCACTCGGTCATGCAGATCCAGTCCGGCGCGCAGTACAAGGGCTTGAGCCTGAGCTTGTAGTGGTAGCCCGCGTAGTACTTCGAGCAGTACTCGCCCGCTCGATGCACGGCGCCGTACACGGAGCCCGGCACGGCCCCGTAGAAGGACATCGCGTGGTAGTAGCCGGGACTCAGGAACGGATTGGCGTCCGGCGGAAAATCCGAGTCGTCGAGCCACCACACGGGATCGACGATGACCTTGCCAGTCTCGATGTTACCATCGACGAAGAACCGGCTGCCGAAGCCAGCGGAGCACATCTTGGCGTGCGCGACAGCGCAGCGCGGACCCTGGCAGATCTCCGACTTCACGTAGAAGGCGTTGAACTCCTCGCCGATTCCACCCGACGGCAAGTTCTTCACGGTCTCGAACGTCGGTGGGTTGATGACCTCGCTATGATCCCAGGCCGGACAGACCTTGATTTGGTCCCGAGGGAACTGCTTGCGCGCCTGCTCCCACGTGCCCGCCATGTGACGAGCGGCCAAGTCGCTGACGTTCTGGATGCCGAGCAAGTTGCGGATGTGCTCGAGCTGTTTTTCGTCCTTGGTGCACTTCTCGAAGCGCTGCTTGAGCACGCCATTCGAGCCGTCGTAATCGTCCGGATCGACGAAGCCCTTGCACTTCAGGGTGGCCAGGCCGAGCGCCGAGAGGTGCGCGTCGAAAGAATTGAACTGGCCGCGCCCTTTCGGGTCGTCTCTGCCGATGAGCTCGCCGCGTGGCGGCTTCGCGACGAACGTACTCGACAGAGTTGGGGAAGAGATGACCGTCGGAGAGACGGCAAATTCGGATCCGAAAAGGACGCCCTGCTCCGTCGCGTCCACGGCTTCTTGTCCGGATTCCGCTCCACAGCCACTGAGCAGTCCCACGGTCGCCACGGCCATTACAGTCACAAGTGCACGCTTCATTTTCGCAACGCCTCCTGAACGGCGGACACCTTAAGCAAGTTCCTTGCCAGGAAGCCAGAGCCGATTTTAAGGCCGTTTTGTCGTGCAACAGCCACCTCGGAAGTGCACGAAGTTGCACATCGAAGTGCAATGGACACGTCGCCGATGTGCAAGCCCCCGTACACGTACATCGGCGTTCGACCCCGGCCCGGGCATCGGGGGGACGCCCCCGAACGGGTGCTCCCAGCGGCGGCTCGGCGTGACGGTAGGCTGCGCGGGACGTGCCCTCTTGCGCCGCGTACCGAGCCGAACACGCACGGCGCGCGCTCTCGGGCGTGGTGTACCATCTCGCTGATTTTCCGACAGGAGACACCGTTGCGGGCATCGCGCTGGATCACATTGCTCACTGGCACGACATTGATGGCGGCCTGCGTCGTTCTCGCACCGCTCGACGAGGTGAACACGCGCGTAACCGACGGCGGCGCGGGAAGCGGCGGCT
>DATHEN010000993.1:0-3841 GCA_035318565.1 Polyangiaceae bacterium | reverse complement strand
GTGGACGGGCATCCCATTCGTGGCCGTGGACTGCGCTGCTGCACCCGGCGCGTGTCGACTCGTGGTGGAAGACATCGCGGATCCCGAAAATACGCGGGTGTCGTTGCCGCTCACCATTCAATCGCCGCCCGTTCCCCATGGCACCGCGGTTCTCGATTTGCAGAGCCCGCTCGTGCCCGACATGCGGGCCCGTGTCGAGGGGGCAGGCTGGGCGCCCGAGACGAACATCCAGCTCTGGTGGTGCAAGGGCGCTGGCTTCGAAGACTGCATTCCGCGTGGCGCTCTCCCCACGGACAGCGCTGGAAACTTTCGCTGGTATCCCGAGATCACGGGCGTTTTCTCGTTTCGTCCCGAATTCGACTGTACCGTGCAGGCCAAGCTCTGTTCGCTCGTGATCGCTGACGATCGAGCGCTGACCTCCAGCGCGGTACGCATTCCGCTCGTGTTCGACACGGGCGCGCAGATCGACGTGGTCTCGCGCTACGAGAGCAAGTGGCAAGCGCTGCTGGATCAGGGCACGAGTCTCTCGGGATTGTCCGCGCCGGAGTTCCAGAAAACAGGCGTGGGAACGTTCCTGTGGCTGCTCGGGCAATCGGGCCAGGAAACGTCGACTCATCTGCCGGCGCTGGGCTCGCTCGCCATCTCATCGAGGTACGGCGCGGATGACTATCGCGCGTTGTCGGCGGAGGCGGCACGTTTCGACTACACGCTCGTGGAGCTTCAGAAGACCGGAACGCTGTTCTACGCCTGGATTTTGGCTGGCATGCCGCCGCTCCCGCCGTGAGCGACGCGCCCGTTGGATTCGAAACGCTCGTGCGCTCGTCTGGTTCAACAGTTTCATAGGTGCGAATATGTCGATTCATGGTTTGCGATGCTGCCCGGTGCTGGTTCTTCTGGCTTGCATGAGCTGTGGAGAAGCTTCGCCTCCTGCGAGCGAGTCTCGAACAGGCTCGCAAACGGCGTCCGCTGCCGACGACGTGACGATCACGGCCACTCCGACGAGAAACCTCTTTCATGGCCAGATCGTGAACGTCGTCGTGAGTAACTACTCCGCCGGTGGCTCGTCGCTTTCGATCGGGCTTTGTCCGGCCGGCGCGACCAGCGCTTCCCAGTGCACTCTCGACTCTGGGGTTTCGCAGCAGCAAGACTACTTCACTTACGTGGGCGCCGCAGTCATGACTCAGACGATCACGTCTGAGGGAAGAAGCGTCGATTGCAAGAAAGCTGGCGCTTGTGTGCTCGGAGTTGACACCTTCTACTTTGGCCTTCGCAGCGTGCCCCTCCATTTTCGCAGCGGGGCGCTGCCGTCGCCGTCCATTGCGGTCAACCCCGCAGCGAACCTCGCCGGCGTACAAGAGGTTACGGTCACGGGTTCCGGCTTTCCGCCCAACGCTTACGTTCAATTGGCTCAGTGCAAGCCGAGCGCAGCGTCGCCCTACTCGAACTGCGGCAACTGGCGAGAGGTGAATCTTCAGCCGGATGGAACGTTCTCGCGCGGCTACGAAGTGCAGCGCACGTATTTTACGAGTCCGGTGGGCGGCGATGCATTCACCTGCGACACCCCGGAGGCGTGCGTCGTATATGCAGGTCCCGTGATCGTGCCCGGTGGGACGGGTGTGTGGGGGGCGACGACGCCTATTCGCTTTGCGCCCGTCGGTTCGCCGCGTCCGGGAACACTCCAAGTCACCTCGGGCACCGTCACGGCCGGAGAATCGTTCGAAGTGAGCGGTAGTGGCTGGGCGGCGGGGGCGACCTTGGAGGCGCGCGTATGCTCCACGGTGTCAGACACGTTGGACGGTTGCGATCGAGACGTGTACACGCCGGTACAACTCGCGCCTGGCGAAACCACGTTTGCCACGACGTTCGTTGCACCCGGTCTGTTCAGCTCTTTCGTGAGGGCGGAGCACATGCGCTTGGCGGACTGCGTCGCCGCGCCCGGCACGTGCAGCGTCATCGTGGAAGATATCGCGGATCGCGCGAATACGCGGGTATTCCTGCCGCTCACGATCCAATCGCCAGCGACTCCACACGGTAGCGTAGCGATCGATCTGCAAAGCCCGCTCGTCGACGACTTGACGGTACGCATGGAAGGCGAGGGCTGGTCCCCGAACACATACCTTGCATTCTTTTTTTGCCAGGGCGCTGGCGTCGATGACTGCATACCCATGGGTGGCCCCGGCAACTTTACCGATGCGGCTGGCCGCCTCCACAACTATCGGGAGCTCAGCTCGGACTCTCAATTTCGTCCCGACTTCGATTGCGCCGCAGAGGCGAACCGCTGCGCGCTGGTGGTCGGCGACTACAATGCCTTCACCTCGAGCGCAGTGCGAATTCCGCTCACCTTCTTCACCGGGGCAAACGTGGACGTGCCCTCGCGCTACGAAGCCAAGTGGCAGCCGCTGCTCGATCAAGCCACGAGCGTCTCCGGTCTTTCGGCATCGCAGCTGCAGCGAAGCGGCCCCGATCTCTATTTGTGGTTCTTGGCGAGGTCAACGGATCAAACCGGGACTCACCTGCCGCGAGAAGGCACGCTTACCGTGACGTCGAGCTATGATCTGAGCTCGTACCGCGCCTTGTCGAACGAAGCCGCCCGCCTCGACTTCACGCTGGTCGAGTTTCAAAAGACAGGCGGGCTGCTTTACGCCTGGCTGCTCGCCGGCATGCCGCCCTTACCGTGAAGCCTTCCTCGGGAACGAGGTTTTCGTGAGGCCAGCGCGGTCTACAGGATCCACTCGCGGCCGCTCGCCGGTGGCGATCCATTCGTCGTAGAAGTCGACCTTGCCGTCGATGAGGCGGAGCGCGCGCGTCCAATCGGCGATGGTGCGTTGCACGCGCTCGCGATGGGCGGCCAACAGCTCGCGGCGCTGCTTCAGGGTGCTTTTGCCCTGCTTGGCCAGAACCGTGTACTGGCGCATTTCCGCGATGGACATCCCGGTGCTGCGCAGGCGTTCCATGAGCTCGAGCCAGCCGATGTGAAGCGGGCCGTAGATGCGCCGGCCTCCCGCATCGCGCGCCACGCCGGGAATGAGCCCCTGAGATTCGTACCAGCGAATGGCGTGTACGGTGCGGCCGGTGCGAGCCGCGAGCTCACCGATGTAGAGACTCTGCGGCGCGTTAGCTTTCGGTTTTTGCAGATCGCGCTCCTGGGTAGGAAGCCAGAGCCGTGGCGACGAGCTCCGTGTCCAAGTATTCCGTGAGCTCTCTCAATTTGCCTGCCTCGAAATGGCAAATATAGCAGTAGCGGTTGTTGTACGGCTGTCCGGCTTTCGTCGTCACTTGGCCGTTACACTCGACGACGACGTAGTCGTCTTCGGCGATGAAGCGCTGGGCGGTGTTGGTGTATCTGTCCGCGAACTGCGCGAACAAAGGTCTCATCAGGTCTTCGACCACGGCGCGTTTGCCGCGGTAGGATCGGGACCAGGTCGTGGTGCCGAGAACGGTCCACGTCATGTCTTCTGCCATGAGATCGAGGAACGGCCGACCGTTGCCGTTCGCCAGCTCGAGAAAAACGTTTTGCAGGAGCGCTTTGTTGGAGGCTGAGTTCGTCATGCCGTCATCAGACGGCCTCGAGTGCACTCTAGGTCAAGGCCATTTCGAACGCGCGCTGAGGAACCTTAGCCCGCTCGTTGTGCGCGCCGCGCAGCAATGCGCGACTCGGCGCCGGTCCAGCCCGCGTCGATTTCGCGCCCGCGTTCGTCCACGTCGATGAACACGGGAGCGTGGTCGGACGGAGTGGGTTTGCCCTTGCGGGCTTCGCGATCGATTTCCGAAAGGACGATGCGTTCGGCCACGGATGCCGTGACGAGCAGATGATCGATGCGCATGCCGTAGTTTTTCTGAA
>DATHEN010000992.1:0-3123 GCA_035318565.1 Polyangiaceae bacterium | reverse complement strand
GATTGTTCGCGGATCGTGGTGGGCCGCACGTACAGGTGCTCGCCGGGCACCATCAGCGCAGGCAGCGCGGTTGCAAGCTCCCAGCTCGCCAAGCGGCCATACGCTTGCTCGAAGGCGGAGAGGAAATGATCGAAGCGTTGTCCGAAGCTCGCCTCACCGTGCAGGAGATCGGCGACTGCGGTGACGAGTGGACGCCGGTCGACCTCGGAGCTCTTCAGGGCGGCGAGCTCGGCCGCGGGGACGAGATCCGTGCTCCGGAGTACGGCGATGATGTCGTCACCGGCGGCCCGAAATTGCTGCTGGGCGATGCGGACGGTCAACTCTGCGGCGGCCAGTTTGTTTCGAATTTGCTCGATGGCCGGATCGCGATGCGTCGCCAGGCGCTTCTTGATGTCCGTACCACGCTGTTTCTGCATCCAAAGCGGATCCTGAAAGCCTTGCGGGTACTCCGCGCGAAACACCAGGAGCTGATCCTGAAAGGACATCGAGGGCTTGATGGCTCGCGTCGCCGCGGCGTGGGGCTTGCCGTCCCCGACCTCGGCTTTGAGCTCGCGGGCCAACGCGAGGTACAGCGCCTCCACTTCGTCGCTCGGGCGGTCGACTTCGCGCATCAACGGATAGAATTCGGCCGCGAGCACGCGGCGCTGGCCGTTCTCGAAGAGATAGCCGCGCTTGTGCTTTCCCTCCCAGGCGATGATACCGAGGCCCCAGTCGCGCCGCTTTTCGTGCTCAAAAACACACCTCGACGGCAAAATCTCGCGCGTAAGCTCGGTCATGCGAACTCCTTTTTCTGGGGGCGACAACGCGATAGCGCTGCCGAATGTCGACCACGACATTCGGGCGTTGCTTTCGATCGTGCGCCGGAACGGCCCGTGGCGTGCGCCACTCCGCCCAACAAGCGCCTGCAATCTAGCACCCAGCCCGGATGAACGCAACATTCGCTCCAGCGAAAGCGCTCCGCGCGCGCGGCCTCGACAGCGCTCCCATCGCGACGCGCAGGCGCCGTATGCTCGGCCCCCGTGACAGTTGCCAGAGCCGCCTGACGGCAGCAGGGAGAGCAGCATGGAACTCGACGTGGGAATGCTGGGGCTCGGAGTGATGGGGCAGAACCTCGCGCTCAATCTCGCAGACAAAGGTTTCACCGTGGCCGGCTACGACGCCTGGCCGGAACCGGTCGAGCGCTTTTCGAGAGCTTCGAGCGCCGGCACGGTGCGCGGCTTTCATTCTCTGCCGGAGTTCGTCGCCTCGCTCTCCCGGCCGCGGCGCATCATCTTGCTCGTAAAGGCCGGAGAAGTCGTAGACAAGACCCTCGCGGCCCTGACGCCGTTGCTCGAACCCGGCGATACCGTCATCGACGGCGGCAACGAGTTTTTCCGAAACACAGAACGCCGCGCAAGCGAGCTCGGCGCGCGCGGACTGCGTTTTTTCGGGATGGGCGTGTCGGGCGGTGAAGAAGGCGCGCGTCACGGTCCTTCGCTGATGCCCGGCGGAGACCGCGCCGAATACGACGTCATGCAGCCGATGCTCGAAGCGATCGCCGCGAAGGCCGACGGCGCCTGCGTCACGTACGTGGGTCCGGGCGGCAGCGGACACTTCGTGAAAATGGTTCACAACGGCATCGAATACGCGGACATGCAGCTGATCGCCGAAGCTTATGACGTGCTGCGCACCGCCGGCTTCTCCAACGCCGAGCTGGCCGATACGTTCGCGGAATACAACCGCGGCGAGCTGGAATCGTTTTTGATCGAGATCACGGCGAGCATCTTCCGTAAGGCCGACCCCGAAGGCGCGGGGGCGCTCATCGACGTGATTGCGGACGGCGCGTCCATGAAGGGCACGGGCAAGTGGACGGTGCAGCAAGCCGCGGAACTCGGCGCTCCGGTGCCCACGATCGCCGTCGCCGTCGACGCGCGTGTGCTCTCCTCGAGTCCCGCTCGCGCCCAAACGCGCGTATTGCCGGGGCCCGTGCCGGCAGCGGCCAGAGAAGACCGCGCCCAGCTCGAATCGGACGTACGCGCCGCGCTGTACGCCGCCAAGGCCTGTGCCTACGCGCAGGGCATGGCGCTCCTGCGCATGGCATCCGACGTCTACGGCTGGAGCTTGAACCTCTCGGAGCTGGCGCGCATCTGGACGGGCGGTTGCATCATCCGCGCCCGCTTCCTCGGCCGCATCAAGGAAGCGTTCCTGCGCACGCCCGATCTGAGCAATCTGCTTCTGGACGGATCGTTTCAGCGCGAGCTCGGCGAGCGGCAAGCGGCGTGGCGCCGGCTCGTAGCGTTTGGCGCCGAGCACGGCTTGCCGTTACCCGCACACGCCAGCGCCCTCGCCTACTACGACACCCTGCGCCGCGAGCGGTTGCCGCAAAACCTGACACAGGCGCAACGCGACTACTTCGGCGCGCACACGTACCAGCGCATCGACAAACCCGGAAGCTTTCACAGCGACTGGGCCGGCGAGGATCCGGCCAATACTTGAGCGCTCGAGAGCTCGAGCAGGAGAAGCAGCGATGGAATGCACCACCCAGATACTCGGCCGAAGGGCGGCCTCGGAGAACCGGGCGGCGTTTTGCGCGCACGATCCGTTCACGCTGGTGATCTTCGGCGCTTCTGGAGATCTGGCGCAACGGAAGCTGATCCCGGCGCTGTTTCACCTCGAGCTCGACGGCTATCTGCCAGAGAAATATTGCGTGGTCGGCTTCTCTCGCAGCGAGCTCGGCGACGCCGCCTACCGGGAGTCCATGACGAAGGCGCTCGAGGACGAGGGCCCGGCATCACCCGCTCGCAGCAAGCTCCTCGAGTCGCTCTTCTATGTCAGCGGTGACAACGCAGATGCAGCGTCATTCACGCGTCTCGAGCAACGCTTGCAGGAGCTCGAGCGCGAACGCGGCTTACCCGGCAATCGCGTCTACTACCTGTCCGTCGCACCCGAGTTTTTCGCCACGATCGTGCAGCAGCTGGCGAACACGCGCATGATTCGCCGGCGCACGGACGCGACCTGGTCGCGAGTCATCATCGAAAAGCCTTTCGGGCGGGATCTGGAGAGCGCGCGAACTCTGAACCAACGGGTGACCGAACACCTGGATGAGACGCAAGCGTATCGCATCGATCATTATCTCGGAAAAGA
>DATHEN010000991.1:0-7297 GCA_035318565.1 Polyangiaceae bacterium | reverse complement strand
GGCAGAAACCTCATCGGTGGAGAATTTCGGCCCGGCAGCTCTGCGCAGCGCCGCGTGCTCAGGAGCCCCCGGGACGGCCGCGTCATCGGCGAGCTCTCGCTGTCCGATGCAACCGACGTGCATGCGGCAGTTTCAGCGGCGGAACGTGCCGCGCCTGAGTGGGCGCGCACGCCAATCCGCGAGCGTGCGGAGTGCTTGCGGCGATTTCGCCAGCTGCTCGAAGCTCAGCTCGCCGAGCTCTCGCAGAGCGCGGCTTCGGAGTCCGGCAAGACTCCGGAGGAGGCCCGAGCGGGTCTGCTGCGCGGGCTCGAGGTCATCGATTTCGCACTCAGTTTGCCCAACACCGACGCGGGCGGGGCGCTCGAGGTCTCGCGCGGCGTGACGTGCGAATACCGGCGCGAGCCGCTCGGCGTGGTCGCCGGCATCACACCCTTCAACTTTCCCGCCATGGTGCCGCTGTGGATGTTTCCCATCGCACTGACGGTCGGCAATGCGTTCATACTGAAGCCGTCCGAGAAAGTGCCGCTGACCGCGTGCCGTTTGGGTGAGCTGGCGCTGCAGGCGGGCTACCCCGCAGGTGTGTTCTCGATCATTCACGGCGAGCGCGACGTCGTCGAATCCTTGGTGGAGCATCCCGGCGTGCGCGCGGTCGGCTTCGTGGGTTCCACGCGTGCGGCGCAAGCCGTCTACGCGCGAGCCACTGCGCACGGCAAACGCGCGCTCTGCCTGGGCGGCGCTAAAAATCCGGTGATCGTCGCGCCGGACGCCGATCCACATTTGACGGTGCGCGCCGTGGTCGATTCCTTCACGGGCTGCGCAGGGCAGCGCTGTATGGCCGCGAGCTTGTTGATCGCGGTCGGCGATACACGCCGCATAGTGGACGAAATCGCGGGGACGGCCGCGCGGATGGTGCTCGGCCGAGACATGGGCGCGCTGATCGACGCCGCGTCGCGCGAGCGGCTGATCGCGGCGATCGCGGACGCGGAGCGCGACGGCGCGCGCTTGCTCTGCGACGGACGCGCCGCGCGCGCGCCGCAAGGCTGCGAAAACGGAAACTGGCTCGGCGCCACCGTGATCGATGACGCTCGTCCGGACATGCCGTGCGTGCAGGCCGAGCTGTTCGGTCCGGTGCTCAGCGTCGTGCACGTGGACACGCTCGAGCAGGCGATGGCGCTCGAGAACGCCGGCACCTATGGCAACGCCACCAGCATTTTTACGTCCAGCGGGGCCGTGGCTCGCTACGTGACCGAGCGCGCGGCCAGCGGCATGCTCGGGGTGAACGTCGGGGTGCCCGTGCCGCGGGAGCCATTTTCGTTCGGAGGCACGCGCAGCTCGAAGTTCGGCCACGGTGACATCACCGGGCCCGCTGGAGTCGAGTTTTGGAGCAATCTGAAAAAGATCACCACCAAGTGGGCACTGCAGCCGGACACGACGTGGATGTCTTGAGGTCACGCGATTGAGTACGGAAAAAGTCAAACGCAAGCAACCCAGGGCCATCGTTCTGACGAGCCATCCGGGCGGGCACGGACCGACGCCCATCCCGGTCGTCTGGGGTGCGCCGGATCCGATGGTACGCGGGCCGTTGATCGCGACCGTGACCAACGTTTCCCAACGTAACGCGATCGGGACGCACGCGGGCTCGTACTCCGTGTACCGCGCGCTCGCCGTCGCTGCCGGCGCGCTCGATCCCATGAAGAAACCGGACCTGACCAACACCGCGCCGACGCACGTGATCGGTCCGTACGCGCAGTGGTCGGAACCGGAGAAGATCGTCTCGCTCGACCCGTTCGGCGCCGTGGTGAGCGAGGTGTTCCAGCCTTACTTCGAGCAGGGCTATGACATCCGTCCCACGATTGCCGTCACGCAAGCGCGCATTCGCTTGCCGGAAGTCCTGGACGCCATGGAGGCTCATAGAATCGAGCCGGATGGCCGCGTACTGACCGAATCCGGCGACGTCGTCGTGACGAAAGCCGCGATCGAGCCGGTCTGGTACCTGCCCGGCGTCGCAAAGCGTTTTGGTTGCAGCGAAGCGGATCTGCGGCGCACGTTGTTCGAGCACACCGCCGGCATGTTCCCCGAGCTCGTCACCCGCGGTGATCTCGAGGTATTCCTGCCGCCTATCGGCGGTATGACGCTCTACATGCTCGGTGACGTCTCCTCGATCCCCGATCGCAGCAAACCGCTCGCGGTGCGCGTGCACGACGAATGCAACGGCTCGGACGTGTTCGGCTCCGACATCTGCACGTGCCGGCCGTACCTTGCACACGGCATCGAAGAGTGTGTGCGGACGGCCCAGCAGGGCGGCTCAGGCGTCATCGTGTACAACCGCAAAGAAGGGCGCGCGCTCGGAGAGGTAACCAAGTTTCTGGTGTACAACGCGCGCAAACGCCAGGTTGGGGGAGACCGCGCCGAACACTACTTCGCACGCACCGAATGCGTGGCTGGGGTCCAGGACATGCGCTTTCAGGAGCTCATGCCGGACGTGCTGCACTGGCTCGGCATCACGAAGATCGATCGCTTCGTGTCCATGAGCAACATGAAGTACGACGCGCTGGTGCGCGCCGGCATCGAGATCGTGACCCGCGTGTCACTTCCGGAGGACCTGATCCCGGCCGATGCCCGCGTCGAGATGGACGCCAAGATGGCGGCCGGTTACTTCACGGAGGGCCGCATTCCGGACGGCAACGAGCTGGCCCGTTCCAAGGGCCGCGCACTGAGCGAGTGAAGCGCTAGTGACCGCGCCCAACGAAGCCGAGCTGTCCGAGCTTTCTTATCTCTCGAGTGCGCGCGCCGTCCGCGAGTGTGCGCTGGCCGCGTATGCGCTCGGGTCGCGCGCCGAGCTCCTCCATTTCACCCTCGACGAAACGCGCTTGCCCGCGTTGGTCGAGCGGGTGCTCGACGTCACGCGCCGGCGCCACGCCGATCTGGCTGCCATTCCCTACCACGCGCGCTGGCGTCATTTCGCGGCAGGCGGCGTCGATCGCATGGCGGCGCTCGAGCCTGCTCTGGCGGGGCTGAGGCGCGAGGAGCGTCTGCGCTCGCTCTTCGAGCTGGTGATCGTCAGCGTGCTGCTCGACGCAGGAGCGGGTCCGGCTTGGTCGTACCGCGAACCGAGCGGCGCGCTGCTCACGCGCTCGGAGGGCTTGGCGATTGCCAGCTTGCGCTGGTTCGCGGACGGTGGGCTTTCGACGGATCCGCAAGGGGCGCCGCTTCGCGCGGATGCAGAGCGCTTGACGCGCGTGGCGCCGGCGGCGCTGGCCGAGGCGTTTCAGGTCTCAGCGGACAATCCTTTGGTCGGGCTCGAAGGCCGCGTCGAGATCCTGCAACGGCTCGGGCGCGTGGTGAGCGAGGGGCCGCGTTTCTTTGGAAGCCAGGCGCCGCGGCTCGGCAATCTCGCGCTTTATCTCGACGCAGTGGCCAAGAACCGGGAGCTCGCCGCGACCACACTGCTCGAAACCGTGCTGGCCGCGTTCGCCGACATCTGGCCGGGGCGCGCCGTGCTCGCGGGCAAGAACCTGGGAGACGTCTGGAGTCATCCGCGGCTCGGCTGGGTACCGCTGCACAAGCTTTCTCAGTGGCTGACGTACTCGCTGTGCGAGCCCCTCGAAGCCGCAGGCATCCGCATCACGGGCTTGGACGAACTGACGGGCCTCGCCGAGTACAGAAACGGCGGGCTGTTCGTGGACGGCGGGGTGCTGGTTCCGAGCGAGCCGCGCATCTGGGAAGAAGCCTTTCCCGTAGCTTCGAGCGTCGTGGTCGAGTGGCGGACGCTCACCGTCGCCCTGCTCGATCGCACGGCCGCGCTGCTGCGCCAGCGTGCGGGTCTGTCTGCCGAAGAGCTGCCGCTCGCCAAAGTGCTGGAAGGCGGCACGTGGTTCGCGGGCCGCGAGCTCGCTTTCGAGCGCCGGCCGGACGGCGCGCCGCCCATCCGCGTGCAGAGCGACGGTACGGTGTTTTGAGAAGGAGTAGGTGAGGGACATGCCCGGAGTCGTGACCTTGATTCAGCACCCGCTGGTGCAGCACAAGCTGACCTTGATGCGGCAGAAGGAGCGCAGCACGAACTCGTTTCGCGAGCTCTTGTCCGAGATCAGCATGCTGCTCGCCTACGAGGTCACCCGCGATTTGCCGCTGGTCTACGAAGAGATCGAAACGCCGTTCGAGCGGATGCGCGCGCCCATGCTCGAGGGCAAGAAGATCGTGCTGATGAGCATCCTGCGCGCGGGCAGCGGCATGGTCGACGGCATGCTCCGCATCGTGCCCTCGGCGCGCGTCGGTCACATCGGCCTGTACCGAGATCCGAAGACGCTCGGCGCCGTCGAGTACTATTTCAAGATGCCCAGTGAGGTGCACGATCGCGACGTGATCGTGCTCGAGCCGCTGCTCGCCACCGGCAACGGTGCGATCGCCGCAGTCGATCGCGTGCTCGAGGCACGCCCCAAGTCGATCAAGTTCGTGTGCATCTTGGCCGCGCCCGAAGGGGTCGCCAACTTCCACGAGGTGCACCCGGAGGTGCCAATCTTCGCCGCGGCCGTGGATGAACGCCTCGACGAGCGCGGCTACATCTTGCCGGGGCTCGGCGACGCCGGCGATCGCATGTTCGGCACGAAGTGACTTCTCAGCTTCCCCGAAGCCGCGATGCCGGCGCATCGTCCGCCTCTAGCGGCGGGTGAGAGTCGTCAGGCTGGCCGCCTCACGTTGAGAGTTTTCGATGGCGGACGCGGCAGAAACCGCCGCGTCGACGTCGTGCTGCTGCGCCCCGAGGGCGTCTGAGCAGCTACGAGCGGCTACTCGTCGCTGCCGGCGAGGTGCCAAGCGACACCGAGCCAGAACGACAGATACTGATCGACCGCGCCGCCGGCGATGCGCGGATCACCCGGTTCCGAATTCATGGTGTAGAAGTAGCGGCGCATATCGACGCCCGCCATGAGATCGTAGCTGCCCGTCGGCGTGTAGCCGCCGAACAGCCCGATATCCAGGCCTGCCACGTCGGAGTTCGGGTACCAGTCGTCGTCTTGAATCTGGCCGGCGGACATCACGTTGCGATAACCGAGCGTGAAGCCTGCCAGGCCTTTTCCGAAACGAAAGCGTCCATCGATCGCGGGCCGCAGGTACGCGTACTTCACGTCGGGCAGGAGCAATTCGTCGTCCTGAACCGTGAACTCGTGCTGGCCGAAGCTCGCACTCACGCCGAGCTCGTGCCGCCCGATCGGAATGCGTCCGCGCAGCCCCACCATGAACTCCTGGTAGCTCACGTCGAGCTCACGGCCTTGCGGCGATTTGGCGCGCGTGAGAAAGCCACGCTCGTAACCGCCCTGCAGCCCGATGTGCGACAGCACTCCGCCTTGAAAATGGGCGAGGGGATACCAGCGTAAGCTCAGGAAGCCGGCTACGCCCGGGCCGCCGTACGTGCTCTGTTCCTGCACGCTGCCGTTGAACTGGTGCAGGTCCTCGTTGTAGCTGAAGTCGCGGCTGAAGCCGCGGAAGCCGAGCCAGATCTCGAGCGGCGAAGGGCGGCCTTTGACCGGAGCAGATTCCTCTTCCGCCGCAGGCTCTTCCTCTTCGGCTTCTTCCTTGGCGACCGCTTCCGGTTCATCCGTGGGTTCGGCTTCCGGTTCGGGCTCGGGCTCGGGCGCGGGCTTGGCTTGCGCGATAGCGTCGGCGAGCTCGATAGAGAGGTCGTTGTCGATCCGCTGCTTGAGCTTGGCGACCGACGCCCCCTTGAAGCTGGCTTCGCCAAGGACCTGTCCGTCGGTGCCGCTGCGTATCTGCACGTCCAGCACGTACTGTCCGCGCTTGCGGGCTGCGGTGCCGTACACCACTGCGGCAGCCTGTTGCTCGTTGGCCAGCGCGATGGCCGCGTCCGCCGAGTTCTCACGCTTCGAGTCCTCTTCGCTGACGTCGCTCACGCCTTCGACCTTGGAGAGCGCAGACACCACGTAGCCCCGCAGCTTTTTGCCGTTCGGGCCATCGACGGGAAGCACGACGAAGCGCTGCTCGGGGGGCTTGGCCGCTTCTTTCTTCCCCTTGCCTTTACCTTTGCCTTTGCCTTTGGCGGCTGCTGCCTTCTCTTCCTTGGCCTTCTTCTCTTTTTCGGCTTTGGCTTCCTTCTCGGCTCTGGCCTTCTCCTCCTTCTCGGCCTTGGCGTTCTCGGCTTTTTCTTTCTGCGCCTTGGCCTTCTTTTCCTTTTCGGCTTTGGCTTTTTCAGCGCGCGTTTGCTTCTTGGGCTTCGGCGCTTCTTCCTCCGCTTCCTCGCCGAGGTCGTCCCCCGGTTCCGGCTTTGGCTTCTCGGCGCGCACCGGAGCCTTCTTCTTCTTCGCCTTCGCCGCAGCGGCGGGCTTCTTGGCGGTCTGAGCTAGGGCGGGGTTGCCGGTCGTGAAAAGAAGCAAAGTCAGGAGGCCAACGAGCGCAAGCCAGCGCCCGAAACTGAGGCTAACAATCATCCGAGCTCCTCACGTCCTTCAGTTGTCGCCCGAGCCGCTGTCTGCGACACCGCCCGCGCCCCCGTCTCCCGCACCGCCGTCATTGCCACCGCTGCCCGACATGCCAGCCATGCCGGACATGCCGGCGTTACCCGACATGCCAGCCATGCCGGCGTTGCCAGCCATGCCAGCCATGCCGGCGCTCCCGGCTTTACCTGCACTGCCGGCCATGCCTGCCGAACCGCCGGCGCCAGCCTTGCCGGCCATGCCCGCGGTGCCTGCGGCTCCGCCGCTGCCGCCCATGCCGGATGTACCGGCCTTGCCCGCTGAGCCTGCCATTCCGCTCGTGCCACCGCCGGCGTCCCTGCCGCCCGCGCCGCTGCTTCCGCCAGTACCGAGCGCCTCTATGATGTCGCCCACCCAGGTTCGTATGCACGCTTTCTGCTCGGCGGTCAGCGGATCGCCGCCGAGCGGCATGCGCGAGCCGCAGGGCGGCGTGTCTTCGAGCTTGAGCAAGAGCAAGCTCTCCTCGGGATTCGCCGGATCGATCAGCGGTCGCTCTCCGCACGCCTGCGAGCTCGGGACACCCACCAGACGATCGCCGACACCCGCCGTGATCAAGTCGAGGCCGGTACTCGCGTCTGCGCTGCTATGGCAGACACTGCCGGAACAGCTGCTTTGGAAGGTGGTCAGTGCGACGGTCGCGCAGTTGGTCGACGTGCCGCCTTCAGTGAACCGATCTGGGTTGTCGAGTGCGCCGGGGCACGCGGTGACTGCGGCGGATGCTATGAACGGCGCAACGCCGATCCACACCCGCCGGCTCGCGGTGCGCGCGCTGCCCGAAGGCTTCGGCGCCTGCGCCGGAGGCTTCGAAAGAG
>DATHEN010000990.1:0-3891 GCA_035318565.1 Polyangiaceae bacterium | reverse complement strand
AGCGCCGTAACCCCGGAGAGACGCGCCTGGATCATGAGCTCTGACGCCATCCGACTGCGCCCCATGCCGGCCGCCGCCTCCACGACCACCACGCCGCCCTCACCGCGCTGTGCGCGTTCGAGATGCTGCTCCAGTTGAGCCTTTTCGCGATCACGCCCGATCAGGTCCGAGCTCGAAAGGTGACTTTCCGCGATACCGGTCAGCGGTTGATCGTCGAGCTCCGCGATCGCCCCCAAGCGATCGATCACTTCCGCAGCGCTCGCCGGCCGCGCCAGCGGATCGATGCTGAGCATCGACGACAGCAACTTGTCGAGCGCCTTGGGGATGTCCGGGACGAGCTCGGCGGCTGGCGTGGGCGGACTTTCGTAGGCCCGTTCTACGTCCTTGAAGTGCTGGATCGGATACGGCTTTTGCTTGGTCAGCGCCCAGTAAGCGACCACCCCCAGAGAAAACAGATCCGTGCGCTGATTGAGCTCCTCCTGTCGAAACACTTCGGGTGCGCTGCACGCAGGAGTACCGACGATGTCGGACGCGAGACCAAAAGGCGCGAGCGCGCCGAAGTCGAGCAGCTTGGCGCGTCCCGCTGCGTCGAATCGCACGTTGCGCGGACTCACGTCTCGGTGCACCAGGCGCCGTGCGTGCAGCAGCAAGAGCGACGTGGCCACGTCGCGCACGTACTCGCATAGCTTACGCCACTGCACCGGCGCAAGGCCGTGAAGATCCTCTCCATCAAGGAACTCCATCGTGTAGTAGCGTCCGCCGTCCTCGGCGATGCCAAAGTCGAACACCCGAATGACGCGCGGATGTTCGAGCGATGCCAGAGTGCGGTACTCGCGATCGAACAGCACGGCCGCATTCGGCCGGCTCGATTCGAGCTTCTTGAGCGCAACCACTTGGCCCGTGACTTCGTCGACGGCACGGTACACCGCGGCCATGCCTCCGCGCCCGAGCTCCGCCTCGAGCCGGTAACGCTCCGAGATCAGCGCGGGCGTATTGGCGTCGATGATGCGTGCGGCCGACACCCGCTCCCCCCGCGCGATTCAGCGCTCCATGCCGAGTGTTTCGTCATCCACTCGGGCAATAGCGCGCTGAGCATAACACGCGAGTGTGACACGAACGGTCACGCCCGAGCAGCGAGTGGAACGAACCGACCGCTATCGGTGCGCACAGCTCCTACCCGAGCCTCGGGTGTAGGTCCCTCGCTGAGCGGAATTCGAGGCGCGCGGAGGCCCACGGCTCGCGAGCTGCCGCTAAGCCGCGTGCGCAGCCATCAGCGCGCGAACGGCCTTGACGATCGAGGCCGCGGGACCCGTCCGATCTGAAAACGTGAGCCGTGTCGCGGCGCCTCCCTCCATGAGTAGCATCAGCGTGTCACCCAACACCCCTGGATCGCGGGCGCCCGCATCGCGCGCCAGCTTGCGAAAGCGCGCGCGGATCTCCGCTTTGTACTCGGCGATGATCCGTTCTAGCTCGGCGTCTTCCTCGGCGATCTCCACGGCGGCGTTACCGAGCGCGCAGCCGCGTTCGTACTGGCACCGAGGACCGTCGTTCGGCCGCAGGAAGCGCTCGAACAATGCCTCCACTTGCTTCTTGGGTTGCTTCGGAAACTGCCCGACGGCTTCGTCCCAAACTTTGAAATATTGGCGTACCTGTTCGCGCAAGTACTCGGCGACGAGCGCTTCCTTCGAGGCGAAGCTCCTATAGAAGGTGGTCTTGTTCGTGCCGGCGCCGGCGGTGATCGCATCCACACCCACGGCGCGAATTCCGTGTTGATAGAACAGCTCGCACGCGGTTTCGAAAATACGATCGCGCATCCGCACCTTGCCGGCGGTGATGGCCAGCGCCGCGGCGGGTGATGAATTTTTTGCGCGCGCTACCCGCGCCTGGCTTGACATCCGGGACCCTGGCTCGATGTGACTGACCGGTAACTCACCCCCTGAATGTTCGGATGTTTCAGGCCCACGTCAAGCCACCCCCAACATTACCCACGAGATCTGGCATGAAACCTTGGACGAAACGCCTTGCGCTACTGAGCGGCCTGCTGTTCGCCGCCTGCGCGCGCTCGGAAGCCGCACCGCTCGGGCCTCCGCCGCCGGAAGTCACGGTCGCGCCCGTGGTGGAAAAGGAGCTTCGTGACGCGGAGGAATTCACCGGCCGTTTGGAGGCCGTAGACAGCGTGGAGATTCGCCCGCGTGTGAGCGGTCACATCGACTCGGTGCACTTTGCTCCCGGCGAGCGCGTCAAGAAGGGACAACTGCTGTTTCGCATCGATGCCCGGCCCTTCCAGGCCGAAGCTCGACGCTTGCAAGCAAACGTGCAGAGCGCACGCTCGCAGCTCGAGTTTGCGAACGTCACGCATGAACGCGGCCAGCGCTTGCTCGCCGAGCGCGTGATTTCGGCCGAAGCGGTCGACAAGGTGAAGAACGATGCGGCGTCGGCAGAGGCGGCGTTGGCTGCATCACGCGCGGCGCTCGAAACGGCGCGCCTGAACCTCGATTTCACGGCCGTGCGCTCGCCCATCGCGGGCCGTATTTCACGCGCGCTCATCACTCCCGGCAACCTGGTTTCGAGCTCGAGTCTCTTGACCACCGTCGTGTCCGACGACCCCGTGTACGCGAGCTTCGATGCGGACGAGCACAGCTACTTGCGCTTCCGCAAGTCCGCGGACGGCAAGGCGGCGCGGCCCGTGTTCATGGGCCTGGTGGACGAGCCAGGCTATCCACACGAGGGACACCTCGAGTTCGTCGACAATCAAGTGGACCCGCGTACCGGCACGATCCGCGCGCGTGCCCTCTTTCCCAACGGCGACGGTCGCTTCACCCCGGGTTTGTTCGCGCGCATCAAGCTGGTCGGCGCGGAGAGCCGTAAAACACTGCTGATCGCCGATCACGCCGTCGGCACGGACCTCGGGAAGAAGTTTGCGTACGTGCTCGGTCCCGATAACACCGTGCAGTATCGGTTGATCACGCTCGGCAGCAGCGCCTTCGGGCTGCGCATCGTCAAGACCGGTCTCAAGGCGGGAGATCAAATCGTGACGCAGGGGCTGCAGCGCGTGCGCCCGGGCATGAAGGTCGTTCCCACCACCGCGCGCATGGCGAGCCGCTGACATGAACTTCTCCGCGTTCTTCATCCGCCGCCCGGTGTTCGCGGCCATGCTTTCGCTGGCGGTGTTTCTGGCCGGCCTGTTGGCGCTGCCACGCCTGCCGATCAGCGAATATCCGGAAGTCGTACCGCCAACCGTCGTGGTGCGCGCTCTGTACCCCGGCGCGAACCCCAAGGTCATCGCCGAGGCCGTCGCTTCACCGCTCGAGCAGTCGATCAACGGCGTGGAGGGCATGCTCTACCAGTCGTCGCAGTCGACGGCGAACGGCGTGATGACGCTGACCGCCACCTTTGCGCTCGGCACGGACGCGGACAAGGCGCAGGTTCAGGTCCAGAATCGCGTCGCCCAAGCCCTGCCGAAATTGCCTCAGGAGGTGCAGCGTCTGGGGGTCACCACGGAGAAGTCGTCACCGGACTTGACCATGGTGGTGCACCTGGTCTCGCCCGGCGACCGTTATGACATGCTGTACCTGTCGAACTACGCCGCGCTGCGCGTCAAGGACGAGCTTTCGCGCATCGACGGCGTGGGCAACGTGCAGGTGTTCGGCGGCGGCAACTACTCGATGCGCGTCTGGCTGGACCCGGACAAGGTAGCGTCCCGAGGCCTCACCGCCAGCGATGTCATCGCCGCGATCCGCGAGCAAAACGTGCAGGTCGCCGCGGGCCAGCTCGGTGCGCCGCCGGCCGCGGGCAGCGCCGACTTTCAAGTTTCGATCAACGCCAAGGGCCGGCTGATCTCGGAAGAAGAATTCGAGAACATCGTCGTCAAAACCGGCACATCCGGCGAGA
>DATHEN010000989.1:0-4308 GCA_035318565.1 Polyangiaceae bacterium | reverse complement strand
ACGTCAGAAGGCGTGGTGTGGTTCGCCATGGAATTTCTCTCCGGGCAAACGCTCCGGCACGAGGTGTACTACGCTCGCGGCTTGGCGCTGCAGCGTGCGCTTCGCTTCGGCGTAGAGATTGCCGAGGGCGTGCAAGCGGCGCACGCCCTCGGAGTCATCCATCGCGACCTGAAACCGGAAAACGTATTCGTGGTTCAACCCGCGGATGAAGTGCGCGTGCTCGATTTCGGCACCAGCAAGTTCACGCGTACCAGCGCCAAGTCGCAAACCACCGATCGCATGCGCATCATGGGCACGCAGGCGTACATGCCGCCCGAACGCCTGCTCGGTAACGTGGTGGATTTTCGCAGCGACGTGTACTCCCTCGGTCACATCCTCTACGAGATGGTGTCCGGGGTGCACTGCTTCTCGGAGGGCGCCGGTCCTCTGGATCTACCCGGAGTGTACGAGCTCGGTATTCGGCAGATTCAAGCCGAGCCCGTACCCCTCACCGAGCGCAAGCCGGGCACGCCCGCGGACGTGTCGGCAATCGTGCAGCGCGCGCTCGCAAAAAAGCCGAGCGAGCGCCAGCAGTCGATGCAGGAGCTCATCCACGAGCTGAGCGAAGCGCGCGAGCGGTTGAAAAAGGATCCTTCGGCTGCCAGCGTCTCGCATGCCGCCGCGCCGGACGGCTTCGACGTTGCAGAAGCTCCGCGGCGTAGGCTCGCAGAGGGTGAGAGCCGAGACCTCGAGCGTCCGGGTACACAGCCGGCCGAGGTACCCACCGCGATCGATACGATGCCGCTCGGCGCATCCGCCCACACGGTCGATGCCGCGCCGGTGTTTCCGGTCAAAACGGAAACGCTCGACTCCGTTCCGGCACCACCGGTACTGGGAGCGCTGCCCACGACCACGGCCGCGCACGCCGTTCACTCGCCGCCTGCCGGCGCGAGTCACGAGCTGGCATTTTCGCTGGTCGGAGCCGCGCGCTTCGCGAGCCTACGCCCGGAGCCGAGTCAGTTCGAGCAAGCGCTGCTCGCTCTCACGGAGTCGCACGACGGCCCCTCAGTGGCGCTCGTGCAGAGCTCGAGCCTCGTCTTCGTCAGAGCTCCCCAGCACACCCACGAGTGGGTGCGCGCCGCGCTGATCGCCCTGGCGTTCGGCGTCGACGAAGAGCGCCAGCTAGCCTCGCAAGTGCTCGAGCCGGTCCGGCAGAGCGGCGGCAGGCTGGATGAAAACGGCGGCACCGGCCTGCTGAATGAAGGCCAGACCGAGAGCGATCTCCGTTTCGAAGTGCTTCACGGCGTCGCCGGGAGCTTGCCCCCGGAGCAACGCGATGAGCGAGTGGCGAAGGCGCTTGCGGCTCTTGCAGCACCGGCCGCTCCCAGCCGCGATCTCGTGCTCGCTGCGCTGGTCGCGTTCACCACGCTCGACCCACGAGACCAGGACGCGTGCCGGAGCGGCCTCGTCCGTGCCGTGCTGGGCGCTCCTGATGAACGAGATGCCGCACAGGCGCACGTCTATGGCGTGTTGCGGAGCGCGCGCGCGCCCTGGTCGCACCCAATCGAAACCACCGAAACCCCGGCGACCATGTCCACGCCGGCGGGAGTACTCGCGCAACCGCTGGATTCAGAAGGGGAGCTGCAGCGCGGGCCTGCACGCCGTAAAAAGCTTTCTCTCGTGGCGGTGATGGTCGCGGCGCTGTGCCTGATGATCGCCGGCGCCGTCGCTCTCGTAAAGCGCGCGCCGAGCTCGGCTCAGAGTGCTATTGGAAGTGATTTCCGTGAGCGCTCGGCAAAGCGTGCAACCCATCCGAGACCCGCGCAGCCGGCGCTCGTCGCAACACCTGAGCCCGCGCCGTCGCCGCAAGCGTCCGCGGCCAGCGCGCCCGCGCAAGCGGCACCATCGCTGAGCGGCGCTGCGGAGGCTCGCGCGGCGCCTCCCTCCACACCGGCCGCGCTCCCCGTTACTACGAAACCCCCGCAATTGCGCAAGGCGTCGGCAGTGTCCAAGGTGGCAGAAAACAGGCTAAAATCTGCGACCAGCGCCGTGCCCAGGGCGCGCCCGCAGCCTCGACCGAAACACATACTCCCGAGCTCCGGTCTGTGATGCAATTGCCACGCAACTCCGCGTTCCGGCCTGCCGATCTCGTTCGTATCGCCGCAATCTGCCGTCCTCCAAGCTGGCGGAGACTCCGTTGAGCTCACCCAGGCACCCAAACGACGCAAACCCCAAATCCTCCCCCGAGAGTGAAGGGGTGCCCAAGTTGCACGCGCAGGAGTTCACCGTACCCCCCGGCTGGTACGAGCGGAGCAAAGCTCGACCGAGCAGCGACCCTCCCGCTGAGCCGCCGCCAGCAGAAGAGAGCGGGCGCCCGCCGAGCTCCGGGCGCGGCGCACGCGCGGAGCCCCTGGTCGTCGAACCGGCCGTGGTCCTGGCTACGGACATCGTCGCTTCCGCGCATTATGAGAGCGCGCCGCGCATCGACTCCGTGCCCAGCGAACGTGCCGGCCCAGGCCCCGCTTTCCTCGATTCGGCCCTGCCGGACACACTCAAGACCGATCTGGACGTCACCACCCCCTTCAACGCCGAAGTGCGCGAGCTCCAGGCGCTCGCCACCCAGCCGAGCCTGCGCGCCCGCCAACGCCAAGCGGCGAAACGTCGGCTATTGATGCTCGGTGTGCTGTTCGTCCTATTCTGCGCCAGTGCCGTGCTCGTCGTCAGCCTCGTCAGCAAGAACAAGCCGTCACCCTCGGGCGCGCATGAGACGCTCGCGTCCCCGCACGGCCCCGCGAAACCTCGAATGAAACCCAGCGAACACGCCGTTCAACCCGCCTCGCCGCATTCGCGCGTCCAAGCTGCCGCACCAGCCGCGGCGGCAGCTCCGCCGAGTCGCCTGGTGCGCCGCACGTCCGCGCCCGTTCCCAGCTCGACTACGAGCACCGAACCGAAAAGCAAGCTGATCACCCGCACGCCCACGTTTTAGCTCTTTGCCCAAGCTCGTCGATTGCCATGCGCCCCCTCTTTTGCATCCCCCTATTGGCCCTCGTTCTGAACACCCTCCCAGCCCAAGCCCAAGCCCAAGCCCAAACCTCCGAAGCTTCCAAGAGCGAAAGTGCTGCAATCGCCGAAGCGCGCCAGCGTTTCAACGAAGGTGTCAAGCACTTCGATGGCGGCAAGTATGATCTTGCCGTAGCGGCGTTCAAGCAAGCTTACGCACTGAAGGCCGCACCTGAAATCTTGCGCAACTTGGGCGCGGCGGAGCTCAAGGCGGGTAACAAACGCGACGGCGCGCGGCACCTGGCCGAATACCTGCGCAGCGCCGCCGATTTGCCGGAGGACGAACGCGCAGACATCACCAAAGAACTGACCAAAGCGGAGCGAAGCTTGAGCCGGATTCACGTGCATGTGAACCCAGCCGATGCCGAGATCACGATTGACGATGAACCGGTCGGCGCGTGGGTGGCGAGCGATCCGTGGCACGTGGATCCCGGCGAACATATCGTGCGCGCGAAGCACGCCGGGTACGAAGACGCGGAGCAGGCGGTGACGACGGGCGCGGGGGATGCAGAGCTCATCGAGCTCGAGCTCAGCGCAGCGCGGCGTGAAGCCCCTGAAGCGCCTTCGCCCGAAGAAACATCGGCGAGCGCCGAGCCTTTTACTCCCGAAGAGTTCCATGACGAGGCGCCGCGAACGGTGCCGTTGATTCTCGGCGGAACCATCACGGCGCTGGCGCTGGTGGGAGGCATCGGTTTTCGACTCTCGGGCAGCTCCAAAGAGGACGAAGCGAACGGCCAGCGTGATCGCCGCAATCGCAGCGGGGGGAGCGGCGCATGCACCGCGACCCGAGACGCGGCGTTGTGTACGAACCTGCGCGACCTCTACGAATCCGCAGATCGCAGCTACAACGTGTCCACCATCAGCTTCGCCGTTTCGGGCGCCGCCGCCGTTGCCACCGCTATTTACTACGTGTGGCCGAGGTCGAGACGCCGCCAGGGCATGCTCCCGGCCACCGTCATTCAGCCCCGCTCCGCTCAATTCCTGCTCTCGGGCAGCTTCTGAAATCCAAGGTGCCCGTCATGCGCTCAATTCGTCATTCCGTTCGCGCGCTCAGGGTCGTACTCGGCGGCACCGCTTCGCTGCTGGCCGTGGGTGCGGCGAGCAGTTGTTCCAATCTCGCAGACGACTGCAAGAACACATTGACGTGCAATGTACCTGGCGGAGACGCCGGTGATGCGGGCGCCTGCACGGATCCGTCAACAGAGCCGTGCGCAATCAGTGACCAGCGCGGTGTATTCGTCTCGGCTGCAAACGGAAGTGACAATGGCG
>DATHEN010000988.1:0-2383 GCA_035318565.1 Polyangiaceae bacterium | reverse complement strand
GGACCTCTACGCTTTCGGCAGCCTTTGTTACTGGGTGCTCACCAAGCGCCACGCCTACCCCGCTCGCGAGCTCTGGCTGCTGCCATCCGTGTGGGCGGACGGCGCCCCGCCGCCTCCCTCCGACTTCCAGGCGGACATCCCGCCCGAGCTCGATGACCTGGTACTGCGTCTGCTCAGTCAAGATCCGTTGAGCCGGCCGATCAGCGCCGCCGAAGTCATCGAACAGCTCGAACTCATCGGCCGCCTGGAGAGCGAAGAAACCCACGAAGTCGGCGCGAGCTACCTGATCAATCCGCGCATCGTCGGTCGTGATCAGGAGCTCGAAAAAGTGCGCTCGGTGATCGCTCGCATCAAGACCGGCAGCAGCGTGACCCTGCTCGTCGAGGGAGCCACCGGCGTCGGCAAGACACGGCTGCTTTCCGAGATTGGCCTCGAAGCGCAGCTACAGGGCGCCGCTGTCGTGCGCGTGGACGCGGAGCTCGAACGCGGACCCTATGCCGCGGTGCGCGCGGCGCTCCAGAGCCTGCTGATCAAGGTCCCGGATCTAGCGTTCGAAGCCGCCGGGAGTCACGCCCCGCTGCTCGCGCATCTCGTGCCGGAGCTCTTGCCGCGCGCCACTCGGGCTGACCTCGCACCCCTGCCGAGGGATCGGGGCGAACAGCGCGTGCGCATGCAGATGGCTTTGGTCGAATGGCTGGGCGCGATAGGCCGGCGGCGCCCGCTCGTGATCATCGTGGACAACGTTCAAGCTGCGGACGAGAGCTCGCTGGCCTTGTTCGCGACCTTGCCGCGGCTCGCTGCGCGCGATCAAATTGGGCTCTTGCTCGGGCAGCGCACGGACTCCGAAGTGAGCTCGCCGCGCCCCCTCAAGTCGATTCGACTCAACTGCGAACGGGTGACGCTGCGCCAGCTCGATCACGAGCAGACCACCGAGCTGGTGTACGCCTTGTTCGGCGACGTGAACCAGGCCGGCCGGCTCGGCAAGTGGCTGTACGAGCGCACCGCCGGCCATCCGAACCACTGTTTGAGCCTGGCTTCCCAGCTCATCGATCTCAAGCTCGTCACCTACAAGAACGGCGCCTGGGTGCTGCCGCTCGAGCTTTTGGATGACGCCGTGCCGGTCGGCGTGCAGGCCATCTTCGATCAGCAGATCGCCCGTCTGTCCGGCGCTGCGCGGCGGCTGGCCGAAGACTTGAGCGTGGAACGCCAGCGCATTTCTCTCGAGCAGTGTCTGGCTTTCAGCGAGCTCGGCCAGAGTGAGACATTCTCGGCGCTGTCGGAGCTCATCGCCCACGGTCTGCTCGCGGCAGTGGGCAACGAGTATCGCTTCAGCCACAACGCCCAGCGGGCTCGGCTCTTCGACAGGCTCGGAGCTGAGCGCAAGCGCGCGCTACACCGGCGTGCGGGGCAATTCCTGCTCGGCCTTCGGGATCAAAATCCGCTCGCGGAGATCGACGCCGGCTGGCACCTGCTGCGAGCTGGAGACGAGCTGCGCGGCGCCGAAATACTCGCGGACGCCGGCCAGCGCCTGGTTTCGACGATCGAGGGTTTGAACTTCGCGGCGCCGGCGCTCGAGGCGGCGCTCGAGGTGTTCGACCGCGCGAATGCGTCACCCTGGGTGCTCTTGCCGGTGCTGGACGCGCTGACCGCCGCCGGCTGGTACGTCGATCGCAAGTACGCAGACAAGTACGGTGAACGCACCCTGCGTCTGGCGCTGAAGCTGAGCGGGCTCGAACGCGCCGAGCAACTGACGCGGGTATTCGGCGACCAGACGGCCGTGAAGCTCGGCACGCTCTACGCGGCGCTGCAACACGGGCGTCAAAAGAAACAGATCCGGCACAAGCAATTCATGGAATTCCGCGGCGTCTTCGCGCCGCTGATCGGCACGCTCGGCTGTCTGATCGGCGTCGCCGCCAACTGCATGGACGCGGTTGGAGCGCAGCGCGTGCTCGGCACCGTGCGCATGATGAGCGCGTTCGAGGACGAGCACGTCGTACGCGTGATGTACGACTACGCGCGTTACTACACGCTGAACACGGCGGGCCGGCTGGCGCGCGCCGAGCCCATCGGTGAGCGCGTGCTGGCGTGGCTGCAAACGCCCGCAGCAACCAGCATTCTGACCCAGGACGGCACGCGCGCGCTCTCCGGCGGCGTGATGGCCGGCCTCGCACAATACGCTGCGTTCCGCGACGGCAAGACGACGCTCGAATGGGCTGACCGCCTGGACGCGCTCGGGCTCAGCTTCTACTCGATGATCGCCAATCAGGCGCGCTTCATGTACCACGCCCAGCGCGGCGAGATGGCACTGGCGCGCCCGCACCGCGATCGTCTCGAGCTGCATGCGATTCAGGGCGGTACCACCTGGCAGTCTTCGATCATCGTT
>DATHEN010000987.1:0-12225 GCA_035318565.1 Polyangiaceae bacterium | reverse complement strand
GCCGAATACAGCGCCGACCATTCGACGAGCGAGCGCTGCCTGCAGTTTCACAAACCCAGCCGCTGCCTGAGCAAAGAGCGCCTGCGCATGCGCTTTTGCGTCGACCGCTACGAGTGGCCCAACAAGAAAGGTGAAAAGCCGCTGGTGCTCGTACAGTGGACGGAGGCGAAGCACGCCTGCGAACGCATCGGCAAACGCTTGTGCGACGAATCGGAGTGGTTGTTCGCCTGCGAAGGCGAAGAGATGCTCCCGCACGTATACGGTTACTCGCGCGACGCGACGAAATGCCAGATCGACCGGCCCTACCGCCGGCGGGAAAAGGCACTCAAACGTTACGATGCGTGCATGAAGGACCCGGAATGCAAGCGCCTGTTCGACAAGATCGACCAGCGTGAACCCGCTGGCACGTTCGACCAGTGCATCTCACCCTTTGGCGCCTACGACATGAACGGCGGCGTCAACGAATGGGTCCACGTCCCCGAGCGCAAGTACCCGCTACGCTCCGGGCTCAAAGGCGGCTGGTGGGGTCCCGTGCGCAACCGCTGCCGCCCGACGGTGCTGTTTCACAAGGAAGACGATTGGGGCTACGAAGCCGGCTTCCGCTGCTGCAAAGCCGCCGCGGCGCCCACACCATGACTAAGGGGCGGCCATTTTCTGGATCAACGGCGCGTATCTGGGATCTTTTCTGAGCTCAGGAAACTCGCTCTGCGTCTTCGAGCGCCGAATCCAGTCTTCCACCGCATAGTGGCTGCGCAGAAAACGCGGTCGCTTCAGGCTTTTCGCGGTCGTGAGCGCCTGTTCGAAGTTCTCGTAGCAAGGGTCGACACTGCCCTTCATGCAGTGGGCGCGCGCGAGGTTGTAGTAGAGCTCCGCGCTGTCGTTCCATTGCCGTTTGGACGTTTCCAGTTGGCGGATGGCCGCGTCTGCGTCGTTCGCGCGCAGACTGGCGAGCGCCGCATCGAAGCGCATGTAGTAGTGCTCGCCCTCCGGCAGCTTGCAGCCGGCGTCGTGGAGCTTTTCCGCTTCCGCGTAGTAGCGCAGCGCCGCTTGCGCGGCTTGCTTGTACTCGGCCGCCTTGTCGAAGAGCGCCGCGTCGCCGCGCCACACGCGCAGCGTGGAGCTGTTCGGATAACGCGTGAGCAGCTGCTCGAGTAACGCTTGCGCCTTCTTGTATTCGGCGTCCTTGAAGGCGCTGATAGCCGGTCGAAACTCGGCTTGGTTCGGATCGATGCTCTGTCCGCCAGGGCACGGCGGTCCGACCTTGGCGCTCGGGGCGGGCGCT
Source organism: Polyangiaceae bacterium (assembly GCA_035318565.1). Taxonomy (GTDB): domain Bacteria; phylum Myxococcota_A; class Polyangia; order Polyangiales; family Polyangiaceae; genus DATDJP01. Next base: position 10,943 of record DATHEN010000987.1, on the reverse strand, counting down.
CCCAGCGTCTCCTTCTTCTGTTTGCAGCCAGCGAGAACACACAGCAAAACCGCTGCGCTCCCCCAGCACAGCAGAGCCGCGCGGAGAGTCGGCCACGCCGAGTTGCGTGCGCCGCAGCGCCGCGGCATGCGGCCCGCACGAGGCGAAAAATGCCCGGCTCTTTCCTTCATTCCGCCCGGCCGCGTTAGCAAGCCCGGCCGGCGACGTGAAGCTCAAAACAAGTTTCGGAGGGGCAGCGCCCGCTAGTTGAGCTTGCGCGGCGCGTCAAGGCATGGCCCAATAGCGGGCCGTCAGAAGCCGCAGGTCTGCGGCGCATTCTCCGTCTAAGATAGGCCCGTCATGACCTTCATGTCTCGCCCCCATACGCCGACATCGGCCCACACCGCCATCTACTCACTCAGGGGGAACTCATGAGCTTGCCGAAGAAGTCGGGTCTGTACGACCCCCGGTTCGAGCACGACGCTTGCGGTGTTGGCTTCGTCGCCAACGTCAAAGGCACCGCCTCGCACGAGATCGTGAGGAAGGGCGTCGACATCCTGCTGAACCTCGTTCATCGCGGAGCCTGCGGTTGCGATCCGCTGACGGGCGACGGCGCGGGTATTTTGATTCAGGTACCGCACGCGTTCTTCGAGAAGGAGTGCGCCAAGATCGGTATTCGCCTGCCGGAACCGGGGCAATACGGCGTCGGATGCGTATTTTTGCCACGACACAAGGGGCAACGCCGGCGCTGTCAGCAGATCCTCGAAGACAAGATTTTCGGCACCGGACAGAAATTGCTCGGCTGGCGCGAAGTGCCGGTGAACGAGGACGCGCTCGGTCCGATGGCCCGGGAAAGCGCGCCCATCATTCTGCAAGTGTTCATCGGATCCAGCGCGGCCACGCAGGCGCAGTTCGAGCGCAAGCTGTTCGTGATCCGAAAGTGGGCCGAGCGCACGGTGCGTGAGAGCGCACTGAGCTCCAAGGATTCGTTCTTCATCCCGAGCTTGTCGTCGAGCACGCTCATCTACAAGGGCCTGCTGCTCGCCGAGCAGCTCACCGGCTTCTATCGCGACCTCGACGATCCCAGCATGGTGAGCGCGCTGGCGATGGTGCATCAGCGCTTCAGCACCAACACGTTCCCGACCTGGGAGCTCGCGCAACCATTCCGAACGCTCGCGCACAACGGTGAGATCAACACGGTGCGGGGCAACATGGCCTGGATGGCCGCGCGCGAGCAGCTTTTCGACGGCAGCGTGTTCGGAGAAGACGTACGCCACATTCTGCCGACCATCACGCCGGGCGGCAGCGACTCCGCCATGCTCGACAACGTGGCCGAGCTGCTCTTGCACGCGGGCCGCTCACTGCCGCACGTCATGATGATGCTCGTCCCCGAAGCCTGGGAAAATGACGAGCAAATGCCCGCGCACAAGCGCGCTTTCTACGAATATCACTCGTGCCTCGTGGAGCCGTGGGACGGCCCGGCTGCGCTCGCCTTCACCGACGGCAAACGCATCGGCGCCATGCTCGACCGCAATGGTCTGCGCCCGGCGCGCTGGACGCTCACCAAAGACGGCATCGTAGTGCTCGCCTCGGAGACCGGCGTGCTCGACTTTTCCGCGGAGAACATCGAGCGCAAAGGTCGCCTCGAGCCGGGCCGCATGTTCCTCGTGGACACGGACGCCGGCCGCATCGTCGAAGACGACGAGCTGAAAGACGAGCTCTGCCGCAAGAAGCCGTACGGCAAGTGGCTCCGAGAGAACAAGATCTCGCTTCACGAGATCGAGCTGCCGCCCAACAGCAGGCCGCCCCCGCCGATCTCGCAGCAGAGCACGCTTCTGCACTGGCAGAAGATGTTCGGCTACACGCAGGAAGATCTGCGAATGCTGATGTCGCCGATGGCCCACAAAGGCGAAGAAGCCATCGGGTCGATGGGCACCGACACGCCGCTGGCCGTGCTCAGCGATCGCCCGCAGCTGCTCTTCAACTACTTCAAGCAACACTTCGCCCAGGTCACCAATCCCGCCATCGATCCGATCCGCGAAGAGCTCGTGATGAGCCTCAAGAGCTACATCGGCGGCGAAGGCAACATCTTGTACGAGCTGCCGGATCAGGCGCAGCAGCTCGAGCTCGAACATCCGATTCTCACGAACACCGAGCTCACGAAGCTCCGCGATTCGCACCTGCTCCACGTGCGGCGTCCGCCCACGATTCCCATGCTCTACCCGGTTTCGGAGGGCGGCTCGGGCCTCAAGGCGGCGCTCGACGAACTGTGCCGGCAGGCCTCGCTCGCCGTGCTCAACGGGCACGGGCTCATCATCTTGAGCGATCGCGGAGCCAGCGAACACATGGCGCCCGTGCCGAGCCTGTTGGCCACGGGCGCGGTGCACCATCACCTGATGCGCAACGGCACGCGCGTCAAAGTCGGCATCATCCTGGAGACGGGTGAAGCGCGCGAGGTGCATCACTTCTGCCTGCTGCTCGGCTTCGGTGCCGGAGCGATCAACCCGTACCTGGCGTTCGACAGCCTGCATCAGATGACGCGCGAGGGTGCGTTCCCGGGCGTGAGCGATCCGGAAGCGGCACAGAAGAAGTACGTCAAAGCCATCAACAAAGGCTTGCTCAAGGTGATGAGCAAGATGGGCATCAGCACGCTCCGCAGCTACCACGGCGCGCAGATCTTCGAGGCCATCGGCCTATCTCCCGAAGTCATCGATCGCTACTTCACGGGCACGGTGTCACGCATCTCGGGCATCGATCTCGACGTGATCGCGGAGGAGTGCCGTCTGCGTCACGTGGCCGCACACCCGAAAGCGGTGCAGCCCAGCCGCCAGCTCGACCTCGGCGGGCAGTATCACTTCCGAGCTCAGGGAGAGCGGCACTTGTGGAGTCCCAACACGGTCGCGGCGTTGCAACGCGCCGTGCGCGTGGACGACGTGAAGAGCTACAAGGAGTACTCGGAGCTCATCAACGACCAGGCCGCAGGGCTCATCACCTTGCGCGGCATGTGGGAGCTCGCGCCGGCGGAAAAACCGATTTCCATCGAAGAGGTGGAGCCCGCCAGCGAGATCGTGAAGCGGTTTGCTACCGGCGCCATGAGCTTTGGCTCGATCAGCGCCGAGGCGCACGAGAACCTCGCCATCGCGATGAACCGCATCGGCGGCCGCAGCAACACCGGCGAAGGCGGCGAACGCGAAGAGCGCTACCAGCGCGAAGCGAACGGCGACTGGCGGCGCAGCGCGATCAAGCAAGTGGCGTCGGGACGCTTCGGCGTCACCACCTACTACCTGGTCAACGCCGATGAGCTCCAGATCAAGATCTCGCAAGGCGCGAAGCCCGGCGAAGGCGGTCAGCTGCCGGGTCACAAGGTGGACGAGATCATCGCCAAGACGCGCCACTCGACCCCGGGCGTCACGCTGATCTCCCCTCCCCCGCATCACGACATCTACTCGATCGAGGATCTGGCGCAGCTGATCTTCGACTTGAAGAACGCCAATCCGCGCGCACGCATCAGCGTCAAGCTGGTCGCAGAAGCCGGCGTCGGCACCGTCGCGGCGGGCGTCGCCAAGGCACACGCGGACGTGATTCTCATCTCCGGCCACGACGGCGGCACGGGCGCGTCTCCACAAACGTCGATCAAGCACGCCGGCACCGCGTGGGAGCTCGGCCTCGCCGAAACCCATCAGGTGCTCGTCAAGAACGATCTCAGGAGCCGGGTGATCCTCCAGGCCGACGGCCAGATGCGCACGGGACGCGACGTGGTCGTCGCCGCGCTGCTCGGCGCGGAGGAGTTCGGCTTCGCCACGGCACCGCTCGTCGCATCCGGCTGCATCATGATGCGCAAGTGCCACCTCAACACCTGCCCAGTCGGCGTGGCCACGCAGGATCCCGAGCTCAGGAAGAAATTTACGGGCAAGCCCGAGCACGTCGTTCGCTTCATGTTTTACGTCGCGGAGGAAGCGCGCGCGCTGATGGCCGAGCTCGGCTTCCGCAGCATTCGGGAGATGGTCGGCCACAGCGAACGCCTGCGCCCGCGCCGCGATATCACGCACTGGAAAGCCTCGCGCCTCGACTTTACGGACGTACTCGCGCCCATGGAACCCAAGCCCGGCGTGGACGTATACAAGACGCGCGAGCAAGACCACGGGCTCGAGAAGACGCTCGACATTCGGCTCATCGAGCTGTGCAAAGACGCGCTCGAACACAAGCGTTCCGTCGAGGTCGAGCTGCCCGTACGCAACGTACATCGCACCATCGGCGCCATGCTGGCGGGTGAAATCGCGCGCCGTTTCGGTCAGGACGGCCTGCCCCCAGGCACGGTTCGCCTGAACTTCAAGGGCACGGCCGGACAGAGCTTCGGTGCGTTTGCTACCTCGGGCATGCACCTCTCGCTCGAAGGCGACGCCAACGACTACGTGGCCAAAGGCATGAGCGGCGGCGTGGTCAGCGTGCGTCCGCCGCGCGGGGCAACCTTCCGGCCGGATCACAACATCCTGATCGGTAACACCTCGCTCTACGGCGCCACCGGCGGCCGCGCCTTCTTCAACGGCATGGCCGGCGAACGCTTCGCCGTCCGCAACAGCGGTGCAGTCGCCGTCGTCGAGGGCGTGGGCGATCACGGCTGCGAGTACATGACGGGCGGGCGTGTGATCGTGCTGGGCCGCACCGGCCGAAACTTCGCGGCCGGCATGAGCGGCGGCTTTGCCTACGTGCTCGACGAGGACGGAACCTTCGAGAAACGCTGTAACCTGGGCATGGTCGAAATCGAAGACCTCACCAGCGAAGACACGACGTTCCTGGCGGAGATCCTGGACGAGCACATCCGGGAAACCGGCAGCACCAAGGCAAGCGAGCTCTTGACCTGCTGGGAGCAGACGCTGGCACGCTTCGTCAAAGTGGTACCGGTCGAATACCGCCGGGTGCTGGAAGCGTTGAAGGAGCGCCGCGCAGAAGCTCTCGCCAAGCGCGCGCTTCCCGTCCTAGAACCCGCAGCCGCCAAGCGCGTCAGCGCAGAAGCAGAATGACTCAGGCGTCAGAGCTCGGGGCAAGACACGAGCTCACAATCGACGGTTAGGCAACAACCCAGAAAAGAGAGTCATCGCCGGCTCGACCCACGTGGCCGAGCGCGCGGTGAAGAAGAAGAGACAGCTGTGGGAAAAGTCACAGGCTTCATGGAGTACGAGCGCGAAGACCCGTCGAAACGGCCGGTTACGGAGCGCGTCCGGGATTACCGCGAGTTCGAGCTGCCCATCATTCAGGACAACCTGAAGCTGCAAGGCGCGCGCTGTATGGATTGTGGCATCCCGTTTTGCAACACGGGCTGCCCGCTCGGCAACTTGATCCCGGACTGGAACGACTTCGTGTACCGGGACCTGCCCCAGGACGCAATTGACGCTCTGCACGCCACGAACAACTTCCCCGAGGTGACGGGGCGCGTGTGTCCGGCACCTTGTGAAGCCGCGTGCGTGCTCGGGATCAACGACGACCCGGTGAGCATCAAGCTGATCGAGCGCGCGATCGCCGATCGCGCGTTCAACGAGGGCCTCGTGGCAGCGGTTCCGCCGCGCCAGCGAACGGGCAAGAAGGTCGCCGTGATTGGCTCGGGTCCCGCGGGCATGGCCGCCGCACAGCAATTGAACCGCGCTGGCCACACCGTCACGCTCTTCGAGCGCGACGACCGCATCGGCGGGCTCATGACCTACGGCATCCCCGACTTCAAGATGGAGAAGGTGCTGGTCGAGCGGCGCGTGCAGCAAATGACCGAGGAAGGCGTGATCTTCAAGGCGAGCACGCACGTCGGCAAGGACGTGAGCATCGCTCAGCTGAAGCAGGACTTCGACGCCGTGTGCCTGGCGATCGGCTCGCGCAAACCGCGCGATCTTCCGGCTCCCGGACGCGAGCTCGAAGGCGTCCACTACGCGATGGACTTCCTGACGCAGCAGAACCGGCGCGTAGCGGGCGACAACGTGCCGGAAGAAGGTGCGATCCTCGCAACCGGAAAGAACGTGGTCGTAATCGGCGGCGGAGACACCGGCAGCGATTGCATCGGTACCTCGCACCGTCAGGGCGCGCTCAGCGTCACCTCCTTCGAAATTCTGCCGCGTCCTCCCGATGAACGGCACCCGAACACGCCCTGGCCGCTCTGGCCGCTGATGCTGCGCACCTCGAGCTCACACGAAGAGGGTGGGACGCGCGATTGGAGCGTGTCGACCGAACGCTTCAGCGGCGAAAACGGCGTCGTGAAGAAGCTGCACTGCGTGCGAGTCGAGCTGAAAGACGGTCGCTTCGAGCGCGTGGCCGGCACGGAGTTCGAGCTCGACGCCGACCTCGTGCTGCTCGCCATGGGCTTCGTGCACCCCGAGCACGAAGGCATCGTCAAAGATTGGGATCTCAAGTTGGACCGGCGCGGGAACGTCGAGATCGACAGCCGCTGTATGACCAGCGTGCCTGGGGTCTTCGCGGCTGGTGATTGTCAGCGCGGTCAGTCGCTCGTCGTGTGGGCGATCGCCGATGGCCGGCGCGCTGCGCAGGGTATCGACACCTTCTTGATGGGCCGATCCGAGCTCGCCTGAAAGTGCCGATAGCAGGCGAGACGTCGGGAAAAGTAGGCCGAGGTACGCGCGCACCACGCGATGCTTCCCTTTGCCTTTCGTGCGATACTTGAAGTTGGTTGAAAACGCCCGCACGAAAAAACTCAGGTTCGAAACGCCAACGCGGCGCTTCACCGGAAGCCCCCGAGACCGCGCAGCAGCCTGATGTCGAGGAAGACGGCGCGCTCTCTAGCGTACAACCGCGTGCTCGCGAGCTTTCCGGACCCGACATCAAAATCATGTACGCCCCGGCGGGCCGCGACACGCTGAGCGCGCTTGCCAAGGAGCTCGCACGAGCTGAGGCCGTGGCTTCTGGAGGAGAGGAGCCACCGGAAGCCTTGCCGACCCTCGAGCTGGGTGCGCTCATCGAGCCCCGCCCAATCGACGCGGTGGAAGTCGATGCCGACGCGGAAACACGTCGTTTCGTAACCACGAAGGACTACGCAGCTCCGAAGTCCACCCCAGCGGAGCGGCGCGCTGCTCGCCTGGCCGCGGCCTCCGCGCCGGAAATCACGGTTTCCCACGCGCCTGCCGGCCGCGAAACCCTGGCGGCGATCAACGACGAACTCTGCGACGAACCGTCCACCGGCGTGCGTTCCACACTGAACGTCGGACGCGCGGCTGAAGCCGTCGCGGAGACCGAGTTTTCGGCGCTCGACATCTTCGAAATGCTGACCTTCGTCGTGCAAGGCAGCAGCGTGGAAGAGCTCTCTTCTCAGGACTCACGCCGGCGCTTCGTGATGAGCCGGCTGCGGCACCGCCTACCCATTCGAACCGAGAGCGAGATCGACCGTATCGACGTGACCCCGTGGAATATCCGAGGCACGGTGGTGGTGCGGGTTTGGTGCAAAGTCCGAGAGTCCGAGCGCTGAGGCGCTCAGCTCAAGCGGCCGGCGCTTGCCGTTCCTCCGGTAAGTGCTGAGCGATGGCTCGGCGCACGGCTTCGATGAGCGGGTCGCGGCCGGCGCCCGTGAACTCTGCCGGGTCGATGGGCGTGCTCACCGTGACGGTCACCCGAGCTCCGGGTGTAACCTTCTTGCCGCGCGCAGGCAGCGCATGGCGCGTCCCCGAAATGGTGACGGGGAGGATCTTGGCGCCGGCGTCGGTCGCCAAGTGAAAGCCGCCCTTCTTGAAAGACCCGAGCCGCCCCGTGTCGCTGCGCGTGCCCTCGGGCGCGATCCAGATGTTCGTACCCTGGGCGAGCGCCGTGCGCGCGTTCTTCAAGCTTTCGATGGCGCGGTCGCGGTTGTGGCGATCGATCTCCACCATACCCGCCGATCGCATCGCGTGCCCCCAGAGCGGTACGCGGAACAGTTCCGTCTTGGTAACGAAGCGGATGCGGCGCTTGAGCGACTGGAGCAAAACGGGAATGTCGTAGAGCGACTGGTGGTTCGACATGATCACGAACGTTTCGCCGGGCGGGATGCGCTCGAGGCCGCTGACGGTGAACGTGACGCGCGCGTGTTTCAGCAAACGGCCCGACCACGCCTCCAGGCGCTCGTCACAAATCTCCGGGGTGAGGTTGCCGAACATGGCCTCGACCACCGTGGGCGCGCTGACGCGCGCGGTTTCGCCTGCTGCTTGCAATAGGTGCCAGAGGGTCATGGAGTCGAACGGCACAAAACCACGCAGCGGCTCGCGCGCCAAGGCAAGTTCAGCAGGAGCAGGCGCCGGTCACTGCACCACGCCGTGGCTGAAGAGCTTACGGCGCTGGGGCAAGCCCGGAGGCTCGCCGGGGGGCGACACAACCTTGTAGACCCACCAGACGTCGAACGCCGAAAGCTTCTCCTCGGTGCGCCCGGTCAGCTCGTGATGGCGGAGCAGGTAGTCCTCGACCCCCGGCCAATAGGCGCTGAAACGCTCTTCGCGGACGCGATTGTGAAAGTCGCCCCAGATCTGGTTCAGGCGGAAACCCCGCTCGGCGTACACGGCGAAGTCTGGTTCGCGGCCCGTGAGTGGGTCGAACTTCTCGCCGTTGGCGGTGCGACCGTCCACGACCAAGTGACCGTCGTCGGTCGGCGGCTGGGGAGCAAACATGCTCCAGCCTTGAAATAGCCGCGGATAGACGATCACGGCGTCAATCCAGGCAGCACGCTTGTACGGAACCAGACCGAGCACGTTGTTCTCCACGAAGATCTGACTCGTACCCGCGATGAGCAACAGCGACACGCAGGCGAACACGAAGTAGCTGCGCAGGCGCGCCCAGAAGCGCTCGGCGCCAGAGGGTTCCGAGGGGCGCTCGTCGGAAGCGCGCGCCAAATCTGCGAGCTGGAGGCGCGCACTGAGACGCTGCCGCCGCTTCAGAAGGAAGCCTATCAAACCGTCTGCCACGTTCCGCACTCCCGGCACCGCCAGGATACGAGCCAAAAAGCCGAGTGGCAGAGCATCGGCCAGGCGAACCAGTGCGATGGCGCCGCTCCACCGTTCCGCTCCGCCAGCGTCGGTGACGACGAGCGTGCGGTGCGCCAGGGCCAGGCGCTCGGCCGGCTCGGTGCCGTGCTCCGTCACACTCGCGTCTGCAGCGCCGAGCGGAACGAACTGCACGCGCCCGTAGCCGTCCGCGCGCCGAAGCAAGCGGCAGAGCGCGATCGAAGCGCCGTCCTCGGCGTCATAGAGCAGCCGCCGTTCGGGTTTCCTTGCCTGACCGCGCCGCCCCAACCAGCCCCAAAAACGCGCAGGAGTCATGGAAAAGAACAGGATCGTCATGACCCACGAAAAGGGCCCGAGCTGGACGAGCAGATCGATGGACAGGTGCAGCATGCACACCAGCGCCCAGGCGATCATGCGCGTGATGTCCGTGGAAAATGGCAAGAGTATCAGCACCGCCACGGACGCCTCGATGACGAGCGTGGACCAAGTCATCAGCTTGATCGCGCCGAGCGGGAGCCACTCCCTGACGTACGAACCGAGCGGCGTGAGCATGCGGTCGAGGTGCAGAAAGTAATAGACCGCCGTACCGTCCTGCCATGGCTCGCCGCGTTTGTGCACGACGTTGAAGTAGTAGATGATGCCCCATTGCAGGATCAGCGCTGCAACGGCCAGCGACACGACCGGCGCGCTAGTGCGCGAGACGAACGTGACGTCGTTCAGCGCGGCGGGGCTCACGTCGCGATACTTGCGCAGTGACGAACGCAAAGCGTCCAGGCTGAAGCGCTCTCCCAGCGGCAAGAACACGGACCAGACCGTGATCAGGTTGACGACGACCCAGCCGCCGTTTTCGAGCAAAATCGCGCGCGAGTTCAGGCTCGTGATCAGCACGGCGGCCAGCACTTGCGCAACCCGCGTGTGCCAGCCGACGATCAGCGCGAGGTTGACGAGCAGGTGCAGCGCGAACAGCACCTTCACTTCGCCCGGCGGCCCGAACGCCGCGTAGAGCGAAAAGAAGTGATCGCTCATCGGCCGGAAGAGCGCGTAGTGATTCGTGAACCAGCCCGCGTTCGTATAGTGCGGCACGAGATCGGGTGCACGCCGCCACACGTCCCAGAACAGCAACGTGCCGAGCGCAATTCGGAACAGGCCGAGCGAGCGCGGATCGGCGGTTGCGTACGCTCGCTTCAAGAAATCGAGTTTTTTCTTCAGCCCTACCCGCTTTTTCGGCGTCGCGTTCATCACAGTCCAGCGTTCTTGAGCCAGGGCGTCGCGCCGGAGTCGTGAACGAAGCCGTGCGACAGGATCTTTTCCGGAGGCATCACCTCGCCGTAGAGCTCACCGATCGGCGGTGAGTGATCCTGAATCCACCACACGTCGAACGACACCAACTGATCCTGCGGTCTGTCGTTGTACTTGTAGAGATTCTGCAGATACGCCGAGAAGTGTTGGCGATTGCCTTCGTGACCGGGGAAGCGGATGCGATTGTGGTAGTCGCACCAGAACTGCTCGTGACCCCAGCCTCGCCTGGTACGCGGATCGAACTCCGGCGCCTCTCCCGTCAGTGGATCGAGCTTGCGGCCGTCGATGGTGCGCCCATCCACGACGAGGCGCCCGTCTTCGTAGGGCGGCTCGGGGGCGAACATGCCCCAGCCCTGGTAGATGCGCGGATAGTTGACGACGCTCGCCATCCACTCCGGCTGTCGAACGCGCACGCGCCGGCGTAGCCAGGTATTTTCCAGGGTCAGCTGCGTCGCCAGCACGACCGCCAGTATTGCCACGGCACTCTCGCGCAAGAGTCCCGTGAGCCCCTGCCCGTCTGCCGCTCCGGGCTCGTTGCTCGCGTGAATGGCTGCCGGTGCGGCCGCGCTCGGTTTGTGAATGCCGCACGCTCCAAGGCCGAGCCACGCAGAAACCTGGATGCGATTGGCCGCCAGACGGCGATAGCCGGCGTCCGCGAGTTGCGACAGACCGGGCAAGCGCACCCAGAACGTCGCCAACACTCCGAAC
>DATHEN010000986.1:0-3092 GCA_035318565.1 Polyangiaceae bacterium | reverse complement strand
ACGACTCCTTGCAGAACTCGCAGAGCACGCGCACCAGGCGCTGCGCCAGGATGCCGATGACCGTCGAACGCACCAAAAACGGCTCGATCTCCATTTCCACGAGGCGCGTAATGGCGCCGGCGGCGTCGTTGGTGTGGATGGTGGAGAGCACCAAGTGGCCGGTCATGGATGCGTGAATGGCGATCTCCGCCGTTTCACGGTCACGAATTTCGCCGACCATGATCACGTCCGGATCCTGGCGCAAAAACGCGCGTAGCGCGCTCGCGAAGGTCAGACCGATCTTCGGCTGCACGGCCACCTGGTGGATACCGCCGATCTCGTATTCGACCGGATCCTCGGCCGTGAGGATGTTGATGTTAGGGCGGTTGATCTTGTTGAGACACGCATACAGCGTGGTGGTCTTGCCGCTACCGGTGGGGCCCGTGACCAGAATGATGCCGTTCGGACGGTAGATGAGCTGATTCATCAGCCCGTAGTCGCGCTGCGCGAATCCCAACTGAACCAGATCCAGGAGCACGGTGGTCTTGTGCAAGAGACGCATCACGATGCGCTCGTGATCGCGGCTGGTCGGAATCGTGGAAACGCGGATGTCGATGCTACGACCGGCGATGCGCAGCGAAATGCGACCGTCTTGCGGCAGGCGCTTCTCGGCGATGTTGAGGCCTGCCATGATCTTCACGCGCGCCACGACCGAGCTCATGAACTGGCGGCTCGCGCGGCGTGCCACGTAGAGCTGGCCGTCGATGCGGTAGCGGACCAGCACCTCTTTCTCTTCGGGCTCGATGTGAATATCGCTGGCTCGCTCCTTGACCGCCTGCTTGAAGAGGCCGTTCACCCAGCGGATGATCGGCGCGTCTTCGTCCGAGTGCAGGATGTCGATCTCGTCGTCCTCGGGCAGGACCTCGTTGCTTTCGAGCTCGCTGGCCGTCTCCTGGCGCTCGAAGACGCGGTTGATTGCGTCGAGCACGATTTCCGGCGCGGCCACGCTCGCAGATACGGGCTTGTTGAAGGACGCGCGCACGCCGTCCAGCCCGTCGGTGTCCAGCGGATCGGCGCACACCACATCGACGCTCTGGTCGTGCTCGGCGATCAGCAAGATCTTGTGCGTCTTGCAGTAACCGATCGGCAAACGCGCGGCGGTTTGCGTATTGATGGTCTCGATGTCGATGCGTTCGATGAATGGCAGACCGCATTCGGTCGCGAGCGCGCGCGATACGGCTTCCTCGCTCGCGGCCTGGCTCTGCACCACCAGGTCCACGAGCGCCGTGCCCTTCTCACGCTGCAGTACGTACAGCGGCTCCAGCACTTCGGGCGTCAGCACGCCCCTTCGGACGAGTATGTTGCCTAATACGCGCTGCTCCTGCATGGCCAACTTGCTGACTCCTTCACTCCACGCGGTCGACGCTGACGTGCCGTGAAAGCGGATTGATGCGGATCGGTGAGTTCAGGTCGAGAAAGCCCTGCGGCTGCGGAGGTGGAGTGGGCGGCGCCTGAGGCGGAACGGGTACGGCGGGCTGCTGCATGCCCGGCTGCGGGAAGAAACCCGGCGCAGGTTGGGCGGGCTGCGCGGGGATCGGCACCCCCTCGTTGCGGATGCGCCGCCGGCGCGGCTGACGCAAAGGCTGCTGGGTCTCCCCCTGCTGCGCTGCTCCCACGGCGGTGGTGCCGCCGCCGCCTCCCGCCTTCACGCTGCCAGGTAGCTCGATCGGTGCTCCCGGTACGTGCTCGGCACGCACGCGCGGTTGACTCTCGTCCTCGAGGCGCTGCTGCTCCTCGACTCGGAAGTAGGCCTGGCGAATGTCCTCCACCAGCCCGTTCGCACGCGAAAAGTCGCGCGGCGGCTTCCATTCGGGGCCTTCGAACACGAAGAAGCGATCCAGAAACTCTTGCCGCTCCTGAATCTTGCGCTCGAAGATGCGGCGCAGATCCGCCTGGTCGCGAATGATGTGAGGCGTCAGGATCAAGAGCAGGTTGGCCTTGCGCTTCTCCGTCTCGGTGCGCCGGAACAGAAAGCCGAGCACCGGCAGATCGCCGAGCACCGGAATCTTGGTCTTCGCGGTGATGAGCTCGTCGCGCATCAGGCCGCCGATCACGATCGTCTGCTGATCGTCGACCGTGACCGTGGTGTTTGCGGTGCGCTTGATGATCGACACCGCACCGAGCTGACCGGAGGCCGTGCCGCGCGCGCTGCTCTCCTGCTCGATTTCGAGCCGCACCTGATTCGATTCATTGATGTGCGGCGTGACCTTGATCTTGTTGCCGACGTCCTGGCGCGGCGCACTGAAGCCCAGGCTTCCCAGACCACCCAGACCGCCGAGCGCTGCCAGACCCGCCAAACCCTGCGCGCCCTGTTGTTGGCCACCCGCCAGGCCGGCGAGGCCGGCCAAACCGCCGCCGCCGATGTTGTCCTGCAGCGGGATGTTTTCGCCGATGTTGATCTCGGCGGCGACGTTGTCGGTAGCGATGATGTGGGGCGTGGCCAGTACGTTCGTGTTGCCGGTGGTGGTGAGCGCGTTCAACACCACGCCGAAGGCGGGAATGCTGACCCCGGTACCGAGTAGGTTCTCGGTACCCGTCAGACCCGGGCCGCGAGCGCCCACGGCGAAGCCCTGGAGCAAGTCGGGGCTGAGCGGAAAGCCCACGGAGTTTTGCGCATTCAAGCCGCCCGCAATCAGCGTCGGCTCGGGGCCGCCCAGATCCGGACGCGCACCGGCGTGCCACGAGGTGCCCAGGTTGAGCCGATCGGACACCGAGAGATCCATGATCACGGCCTCGAGGAACACCTGACGCCGCGGCATGTCGAGCTTGAGAATGACCAGGCGCATCGCCGCAAAGTCGCGCGCGGAGGAAGTGATGAGCAGCGAGTTCGTGGACTTGTCCGGAGTGACCCGCACTTCGCCTTCGAACATGCCCGCGGCGTTGCCGCCGCCGCCGCCCGGCTGACCCGGCTGGCCCGGCTGGCGCGCCTGAGCACCCGACAACATCTGCGTGAGGGTGTTGGCGAGCTCTTCCGCGGAAGCATGCTGGAGCGCCAGGACGCGAATGCGCCCCTCGGCGGTCGGTTGTGCGTCCAGCCGCTTGAGCAGCTCGAG
>DATHEN010000985.1:0-2456 GCA_035318565.1 Polyangiaceae bacterium | reverse complement strand
AAGAGGGCGGCGAAGGCACCGAGCTCGTGCCGCGTTCGGCGAGCATCGTGCGGGTCGTTCCCGAGACACGCAGCATAGACCCGGTCGTGACCGGTCTGACCGTGCCTACGGACCTCGAAGCGGACGCGCGCGGGTCGATTTACGTCCTCGAGTTCTGCAGCGAGTTTCTAGATCCCGTGGGCCAGCGCGCACAAATGCAGGCGGGGCCTTCGCACGGTGGTTTCCGGCGCTTCTCGGGTCGCTTGTTGCAAGTCGACCGCGCGAGCCGAAAGGTGACCGAGCTCGCCAATGGGCTGGACGCACCGACGAACCTGCTGCTGGCCGGCAAATCCCTGTACATCGCGCAGGGCATGGGCACTCCGGGTCGCAGCATCCCCGGACCGGACGGAACGCCCCGCCCGCTCGCCGGGTTCATCGAGCGGATCACGCTGCCGTAAGGCGAAGTACGGCGCGGTTACGCGCGGATGCCGAGCTGCGCGAGCAAGAACGCCTTGAACTCGCGCTGGTGAAAGCGGTCCTTCGCGCCCCTCTTGTTCGAGCACAGAATTACGGGGCCGGCGTCTCCCACCGTGACTCGGCCGTGTGTGCCGCGCACCAGCTCCGGCTTCAAAGGAATTACGTCCATCAGGTAGCGAAAGCCGGCCATTTTCTTGGCGAGCGTCCAGGCGATGCGCGCCTTCACGAGGCGCGAGTCCGGATCCAGAAATAGCTCGACCGGATCGTAACCGGGCTTTCTGTGAATATCGACGGTGCGCGCAAAGTCGGGGGCGCGCGCGTCGTCGAGCCAGTAGTAGTACGCAAACCAGTAGCCGGGCTCTGCTAGCGCGACGAGCTCGCCGGAGCGTGGGTGATCGAGGCCGAGCTCGCGTTTGCCCTGCTCGTCGAGCACGCGCTCGATGCCCGGTTCCTTGGTCAGCAGCTCGCGCACGCGCGACAAATCTTCCGGAGCGCGCACGTAGACGTGTGCCAGCTGATGATCCGCGACGGCGAACGCGCGCGATGCGCCGGCGTCCAGTAGTTCCCAACCGAGCGTCTCCTGAACCGCCAGCAAGCCGGCCTCGCGCAGGCGCTGGTTGATGCGCACGGCCCCTTCCGCTTGCTCGATGCCGTACTCGGACACCACGACGACTTCAGCGCCGCGCGCGCGGGTCTTCTCGATCAGCTCACCGGCGATCCGGTCGACGTCGTGAATCTCCTTTTGCACGCGGGGATCGCGGGGTCCGTACTTCTGCAGGCAGTAGTCGAGGTGCGGCAGATAGATCAGCGTCAGATCGGGGCGCTTCTCGTTGAAGGTCGCGAGGCTCGCTTTGGCGATCCATTCGGTGGAGCTGAGGTTCGCGTTCGGCCCCCAGAAGTTGAACAGCGGAAACGTTCCGAGCCGTTCTTGCAGCTCCTGACCGAGCTCGGCAGGGTGCGAATACACGCTCGGAAGCTTGCGCCCGTCTGCCGGGTAAATCGGCCGGGGGGTGATCGAGAACTCCGCGGTGGAGTACATGTTGTACCACCAGAAGAGCTTCGCGGTGGTGAGGCCGGGGCGGGCGCGGCGCGCGGCTTCCCAGACCTTTTCGTGAGTGACCAGGCGATTCGACTGGCGCCAGAACAAGACCTCCGCGAGCTCACGGAAGTACCAGCCGTTCGCCACGATGCCGTGCTGGCGTGGCAGTTCGCCGGTGAGGAGCGTGGCCTGCGCCGAGCACGTCACGGCCGGTAGCACCGGCTCGAGCGGCGCCGAAAATCCGTCCTTCGCCAGCGCGGTCAAATGCGGAGTGTTGGGGCCGAGCATCGAGGGCGTGAGGCCGACGACCAAGATCACGACGACGGGGGACGTACTCAAACGAGGGCTCCTCGCGCCCAGCGCAATTCGGCGGCCAATCCACGGATCAGGTCGTCGTTCGTCTTGGGACGTTCGCTCTCGGGCAGCACGGACCAAGTGTAGGTTTCGACTTCGAGCTGGGGTAGGCGCGGTAAGTTTAGAAACGCCTGTAAGGCCTGCTCCAAGAAGCCGCGCGTGGTGCTGAGGTGGCCCACGAGCGCGCGGTGAATCGGCACGTGAAAGTGCACGCGCCATGGACTATCGAGCGGCAGAGCCGCGATGTCCGGCAGGTCATCCACTGCGGCCACGCTGCCATCGGCGCGGCGCGCGCGCACCTGATGCAGAAAGCGCGGCTCGCTGAAGGTCGCGAGCTCCGCGCGCGCCAGCTCCGAGCTCGGCTCGCGAAGCTCGATCGCGCTCGAGAGCTGCACTTTGCCGATGTGGATGCCGGCGGTCATCAAAGCGTCGATTGAAGCGTGTGCGTCTTCGAAGACCACCGCTTGATGACACGTGTCGTAACAAACGCCCAGGTGCCGCGCGAGCAGAGCGGGGTTCGTACCCAGCCGTGCCGCCGCGCGCGGCAGGTCCCGCGTGAAAAACTGCACGGCTTGCTCGGTGGTTTCCAGCACACAGCCGGGCTCCG
>DATHEN010000984.1:0-2329 GCA_035318565.1 Polyangiaceae bacterium | reverse complement strand
GTCGGGCTTCGTCGTGGGCATGCGAGCGCGCGCGCTACCCGATGCCGATGCCCGCGGCTTCGTGCGGCGCGCGGGGAAGCTCTGGTTGATTCACTGCATCCTCACGCTAGCTGTGCTCGCCGTTCACGAGTTGACCGGGCGCTTGACGGCTCCGAGTGTTGCCGAGCTCGGCGGGTTCGGCAAAACGCTGCTCGGTGTGCTGACGCTGTATGTTCAGCCGCTCGACTACATGAACATCTTGCCGATGTTCGTAGTCTTTTTCTCGATCGCGCCGCTCCTGGTCGGACAATTGAAGCGCGCTAGATTCGCTCTGTGCCTCGCCCTGTCTGCCGTGCTGTGGGCGACGAGCCAGCTGTATCCGTTTTGGTCGCGCTACACGCATCCCAGTTCATGGCCCGAGCTCGGCGCGCTGGCGGCATGGCAGTTCGCCTTCGTGCTCGGCGTGTGCCTCGGCTACGAGCGCGATCGCCTGAAGGAGCTCGCTCGCGGTCGCGCGCCTGCGCTCGTGTGGAGCGCTGCGGGAGTCGTGAGTATCATCTTCGTTCTGGCGCAGCTGCAGCGCACGGCGCTGCAACGCCTCGGACTGCGTCTGCCGCCGAGCTCGCAATGGTTGGTGAGCAAAGAGCAACTGGGTCCTGTCGCACTCGTGTACATGCTCGGTCTTCTGTTCTTGGGGTACCAGGCGCTGGCGTGGTTCGAACGGCGCTCGCCTCGTGGCCTGCACTGGTTTCAGCCGCTGGAGACGCTAGGACGGCGGAGCCTGTACTCGTTCATCGTCCACCTGCCGCTCGCGCTGCTGGCATCGGCGCTGTACCTGAATGATCGCGCCGGCTGGGTACAGGATGCCGCTGCGCTGGCAGCTCTTTGCTTCGTCTACGTGTGCGCGCGCTACCGCCTGCTCGGACGTTACATTCCGAGCTGAGCTCTGTTTTGCCAGGTCGTTCCCCGGACATTGACGGCCGCGCAGCTAGTGGCGTGCGCATCGCAACAGTGCTGGATCGCGCGCGTGTAGGCGGCGCCAACGTGTGACTCGATGTGCGCGCTTGCCGCTGGTTTGAGCCACATTTGCCATTGAGATACCAAAGTTCTTTTTCGTGAGTGAACTGTGATCCACGGTTGTTCAAAAGGCGTGTGATTTACGGCGCCTGTGACTCGTGAGAGTATGCGCAACACCGCTCGCAACCGGCTGTCGTCGCGCGTTCGCTGCGCGCTCGGAAGGATAGACATGGCAACCCTACACAGAACTCCCATCGCCGCTTTCGCAGGACTTCTACTGCTCGCTCTGAGTGCATGCTCGGGCTCGGATGATCCCGAGGGCGCTCCCGGTACGGGCGGCAGCGGGGGAAGTGCGGGTAGCTCCGGCAGCGCGGGCAAAGGCACCGACGAGGCGGGGCCGCACAACTGTGACGTCATCTCGGCGACCAAGCCGTGCACGACCGATCCGGATCCGTGCGGTCTCAACAGCGGGTTCGAGGGCGACGAATACTGCATTTTGCCGCCGCCGCCCGAGCAGGGCATCCAGATCCACTTTGGACCCAAGGACTACAAGAACGCGGACGACGTGCGTCCCTACCTGCTGGCCGCTGGCGGCGAGCAGAACGCCTACGGCATCGCCAAGATCCCGCTCACCGAAGATCGCTGGTACAACCGCGTCGAGATCCGGATGCGACCCGGCTCGCATCACCTGATCAACACGCTAGTTCAGGGGGAGAATCTCCCCGAAGGTTTCGGGCCGGCCGGAAGGGGCTGCCAAGGTACGACAATCAGCAGTTTCGCCGGTACGCAGAACCTCGTTTACAACTCGGTGCCGAATGGCAAGGCAGCGCCCGAGAACGTCGGTCTCGGTTACAAACTCACCGGCAACACGAGCCTGTGTGTCAATCACCATGGCTACAACTTCGATCGAGGCACCGAGCGTTTGCGCGAAGTTTGGATCAACGTCTACTTCGTGCCCGAGAGCGAGGTCACGCAGCGCAGCAACGGCGTGATGGTCGTCGCCGGGCCGTGGGGGACGGGCATCGCACCGCATTCGCAGCAGAGCTTGACGCTCACCGCAACGGCAACCGGTAGCGGTCGTTTTCTCTCACTGTTTGGCCACCGCCACGCCCACACCGACCGCTTCGCGGTCTGGCAAAATGACACGCTGATTTACGATTCCTGGAAGTGGGAAGAGTCGGTGGTGTTCCCGTACAATAGCCTGATCAACAACCCGCCCATCGCGACCGAGCAGAAGCAGGACGGCGCGGTGAGCGGTATCGTCGACATCAAAGAAGGCGATCAGATCAAGATTCAGTGCGACATCAACAACACGACCGACAAAGCCCTCACG
>DATHEN010000983.1:0-2116 GCA_035318565.1 Polyangiaceae bacterium | reverse complement strand
GTCCTGCAAGAAAGCCGATCTGCGGCCGAAGGATACGGCCGATCTGAGCGGTTTGAAGAGCCTCGGCACCACCGGCGCGCCTCTGCCGGCGGACGGGTTCAGCTGGGTGTACGAGAGCATCGCGCCGGATTTGTTGCTCGGCTCGATCAGCGGAGGCACGGACGTGTGTACGGCGTTCGTGCTGTCGTGTCCGCTCTTGCCGGTGTACGCGGGTGAGATTCAATGCCGCGCCCTGGGCGCGAAGGTGGAAGCCTACGACACGGCGGGCGAGCCCGTGACCAACCAGGTAGGCGAGCTCGTGGTGAGCGCGCCGATGCCGTCGATGCCGGTCTTCTTCTGGAACGATCCCGACGGCCGGCGCTACCACGAGAGCTATTTCGCTGCTTACCCCGGAGTTTGGCGGCACGGCGATTGGATTCTGATCAACGACCGCGGCGGTTCGATCATCTACGGGCGCTCGGATTCCACGCTCAACCGGGGTGGCGTGCGCATGGGCACGAGCGAATTTTACCGCGTCGTGGATGCTTTGCCGGAGGTGCTCGACAGCCTGGTGATCGACACGGGCTCGCTCGAAGACTCGGCGGGTAAGTTGTGGCTGTTCGTGGTGCTCGAGCCCGGTCGCACGCTCGACGCACCACTCGCCGATCGCATCAAAGCGACGATTCGGCGTGAGCTCTCGCCGCGGCACGTGCCCGATGAGCTCGTCGCCGTGCCGGCTGTCCCGCGCACGCTCAACGGCAAGAAGCTCGAAGTGCCCATCAAACGCATCTTGACGGGCACGCCCGTGGAACGAGCCGTGAATCCGGATACGCTGGGCAATCCCGAGGCCCTGCAGGCCTTCGTTGCGCTCGCGGACGTCAAGCGCGGCTGAGCGCTGCCAGGCGCTGGCGCGCGACCCTGCAAGCGAGCTCGCTTCGATCTACGCCGGCGTAGCGGCGCCCCAGGCGCTGCGCCACGGCCAGCGTCGTGCCGGAGCCGCACATCGGATCGAGCACGCGGCTTTCGGGCAAGCTCGACGCGCGCACGATGCGCTCCAGGAGCGACTCCGGCTTTTGCGTCGGGTAGCCGGTGGTTTCGCGCACGAGCGGCGTATTGGCGCGCATCGCGGGGCAATCGGTCCAGACGCTGCCCAGCATGCGACCGGCATCGGCGTAGTAGCGGTATGCTTTGCCGGCTATGACCCGCTCGCGGTAGCGACGGCCCGCGGCGTCTCTGTTCTGGAAGTGCATCGAGAGGCTGGTGCTCGCGTACGGTTCGCGCAGCGCCGGGTCGGCGGCGTTCCAGAGCATTTCCTTACCCTTCGAGTAAATCAGGATCGTCTGATGCGTCACGTTCGGCGCGTCGCGCTTGCGCCCGCCGTTACCGGGAATCCAGATGATCTCCCCGCGGAAGCGCGCTCTACCGAAGACGCGATCGCAGAGCGTCTTGGCGTCGTGGACCGCGCGGTAGTCGAGGTGGAGCCATAGGCTGGCGCGCTCGCTCATGGCTTCGCGCAGCACGGCGATGCGTGGCTCGAGCATGTGCAGAAAGCCGTCCAGGCCGCCCCAGTTGTCGTCATATGCCGGAGCCCCCTCTGCGCGTGTGCCGCGCGCAGCGCGTGCCGCGCGTTTCACGCCTGCGTTGAAGGGCGGATCCACGTACACCAGGTCGAAGCGCTGGCGCGCGCGCTTCACGAGTCCCGGAACCACGTCCAGGCAGTCTCCCGAATGAACTCCGAATTGCCTCGCGCCCGAGGCCTGTTCAGCCGAAAGCTCGAGCACGGAGCTCAAGCTCCGCCGCCCGGGTTACTTGCGGCGCGAGCGTCGGGCGCGTCTTCAGCAGCGTCCTGGCCGGCGGCGACCTCCGGTAGCAGCTCCAGCGGATCTTCTGCGACGATGCGATCGAGGTCATCGGGCCCGAGCGGCCCCGCGCTGGCCGCGGCGGGCAGCCATTCCCAAAGCGGGCCGCCGCCTTCACAGCCGAGCACGGCTTCTTCCGGCGTGCAGGCGATGCGCACGTGAATGTGATCGTCGTGAGGAGCGCTGTCACCGGGCTGCAGCAGCACGGTCTCGGCTTGCCATACCAGTGACAGATTTTCTCCGCGCGCGATGGCGTAGTCGATCAGCAGCGCTTCGAT
>DATHEN010000982.1:0-2942 GCA_035318565.1 Polyangiaceae bacterium | reverse complement strand
TGCGGGACTTGGCCGTCGAGCTCGGGGGCGAGCTGCGTTCGAATCCTGGCTTTACGCTGGGTCGCAAAGCCGTCTCCGTACATTCGCAGGGAGGCTGCGGCATGGGCGCGCCGGGCGAAGCGGTGACGGCTCCGGACGGTCAGGTTCATGGCTTTCCGGGGTTGTACGTGGTGGATGCCGCCGCTTTTCCCGCGAGCGTGGGCGTCAATCCCAGCGCGACGATTCTGGCCGTCGCGGAGCGCAAGGCGCAGCGCTTCGTGGACGCGCTACAGGGCCAGCTTGCGGAGGCGCAGCGCCCGCTACCGATCGCCCGGGACCCGCGGCCCGCCGACACTGCGCGGCGCTCGGTCCCCCTGCGTATCGTCCGTACGGCGGACGTGCGTTCACGTCCGATTGGCCTGACCTGGAAGGAACGCATGGAGGGCGCATTCAGCGCGCTCGAGGTTCCACCGCTCAGCGGTCCCATCGACGTCACCGCCTTCGAACGGGTGGAGCGACGCGGCGGTGAGCTCGGCGCGCGCATCGTTGCGAACCTGGGCGTCGTCATCGAAGACATCGATCTCTTCTTGCGATCCTTTCGCGCGCGTGTCGGCAGGCCCGATGGCGTAGAAGCGCGCATTTCGGGCGAAGTCAGCGTCGAGTTCAGCCGTGGCGCGCTGCACAGGAGCCGCAAATACCGGGTGAACGCCGAACAGAGCCGTCTCGAGTTCGTGCAAGGTGACGCGCACGCCGAAGCGCCGGCAGGAGGAAACGGCGCCGCCCCCGTGCCCAAGCCGCAAAGCCCGGACGCCGAGCGGGGCACGGACTTGATCGGGCTACGATATACGCTGCTACTCGAACCGCAGAACGGCGATGCGCTCGGCAATTTACTGCTCGAAGGCCGCAAAGAGTTTCACGATGACCCGGGCCACGACGTCTGGCCCGACGTGACGACGCTGTTTTTCAACTTGAAGGGCTGCTCTTCGAGGCCGCGCTCGGGCGTCCTGCGCGTCGGGCTGCGCGATTTTCTGGAGATACAGCTGCCGAGCATGGACGCGTTCATGCAAGGCGAGCCGATTCGCGATCCGCGCGTGCCGGGTGCGCAGGATGGCTGGCCTGAAGCGGCTCACTACATGCCCGCGGAGTCCGCGCGACTCTGGGCGCTGGTGCGCTTTTTTGGCGCGATGTCCCTGGGTATCAAAGACGTGTACGCGAGGTGGTTCTGATGAGACTGCTGTCGAGCTCGCAGGCGGAGCCCGCTGTGTGCGCCGGCTATTGGGGCTATCAGCTGCCCGGCGCGCCGGCGTCGCGCCGCGCGCGCGATCCGAGCCTGCGCCCCGCGGCCATCGAATGGAAAGCGTTCAAGCGCAGCGGAGAGGAGCTTTCGGTTCAGCAGAACCGTCTGTCCCAATCCGATCCACTCGTTGGGATTCTCTGTCGCTACGCGCTGAACGGCCGGCCCAACACCTCCGCCGATCCGGTGCTGCTAGTGCATGGCGCGACCGCGTGGCGAGGGACCTTCCTGCAGCCGGATGGTGGCCTCGTGCGCTACCTGCTCCAGAACTTCGACGTTTGGACCCTGGACTGGCGCTGCAGCAAGGTCATCACCGATGCTTGGCTGGCGGAGCCGGGCGAACGGGTTCCGGAACCCGTCGTCAAGATGACGCTCGACGAGGTCGCGGCTCTGGAGTTGCCTGCGGCGGTTGCACAGCTCGCAGCCGCCACCGACCGTGTTCCACACGTGCTCGGCCACTGTATGGGCGCTGCAGCGGCCGCGCTGGCGGCGGCGCGCGGCGCGATCGCTCCGGCCGCTCGCGCCAGCGAGTCGAGCCCGGCCGTGCGCAGTCTGATGCTCTCGGCGATTGGTCTGTTCTTTCGCGGCGGCGTCGACACGTGGCTCCGCGCTCAGGAGCGCCTGGACGCCGTACAGCAACCCACCTGGTACCTTTCGCCAAGCGCCGAACGCTGGCCCGACGACTACGAACAGGTGTACGCGCTCTGGTCGAAGACGCCGTACCCGCACTGCGACCGCAGCTTCTGCCGGCGCATTTCCAGTCTGCTGGGCGCACCCTACCGTCCCGACGAAATCGGCTATCTGCACGACGACGATCTGCACGGCTTGCCGTCGCAGTTCGGTGCCATGCCGTTGTCTTTCCTCGGTCACTGCGCGCGCAGCGTACGGCGCGGCTTCCCGCCCGGCTCCTACGATCCCGCGCGCTTCGAAGGCCTCCGAGTTCACCTCCTCACCGGAAACGAAAACCAACTCTGGCACCGTGACTCCATCGACCGCATGTACGATTGGCTCCGTCGCGATCGGCGCGTCCAGGTGACCAAGCGCGTCTTCGAGCGTTACGGTCATCAAGACTTGTGGTGGAACCCGCGTTCGCTAGATCCAGGCGGCGTGTACGAGTACGTCGCGGATCTGTTGGCGCGCTCCTGAGCGCCAATTGGGCTGGCTCGCGCTTCGTTCGCGTCAGGACCGAACTCAGCCCGACCTGAGCGTCGTCTCCCAGTACTGCTCTCTGTGCTGTGTCGCCGCGCGCGCCAGCCACGTGCGCACGCGCAGTCCCAAGCTGCGCTCATCGCGGCGCCAGAGCGCGATCGTCATGCCGTGCTCTTCGCTGCGCTCGACCGGGCCGCTGCGGTACGTCGGTACGAGCAGCGGGTAGCGAATCGGGTGCGGTTCGGCGCCAGGGGTTGCCGCAGGAAATGCGTGGGGCCGCCGCTCGGGTATGGACGCGGCGATCGGACTCACGAGTGACAGCGGTGACGAGACGACCTGCACGAGCTGGTGCCGATTGTCGGCGGTTCCGAGCTCCGTGTGCGCGATCAGACCGTGGTGCGAGTCGCCGGAAAGCACGACCACGTCGTGCCGGCAGGCGTGCAGCTCGGGCACGAGCCCGCGCCAGTACTGATCGTAGTCCGTCAGCTTCTTGTCGCCGCTTCGGCCGAACGCGGCCAAA
>DATHEN010000981.1:0-6777 GCA_035318565.1 Polyangiaceae bacterium | reverse complement strand
CCAGCGAAGCTGGGACTTCCAGGGAGAGGGCTGCTTGCCTGGGACAAATCGCGGCCTTACCAGGGTTCTAGGTTCATGAACGGGCGAGTGCTGATAGTCGACGACGAGCAGAGCATGTGCGAGCTCTTGGAGTCTGCTCTGTCCAAACGGGGCTACGAAACCGCGTGGCGCACCTCTGCGGACCAGGCCTTCGAGGTACTCGACGGCAAAGATTATGACTTGGTCCTCACCGACCTGAACATGCGAGACATGACGGGGCTTGAGCTCTGCGAGCGCATCGTCGCGAGCAGACCGGACGTACCGGTGGTCCTGGTGACGGCGTTCGGCAGCATGGACAACGCCGTCGCAGCCATCCGCGCCGGCGCCTACGATTTCATCACCAAGCCGGTGGAAATGGACGCGCTCGCGCTGGTCGTCGAACGCGCGATTCAGCACCGCACGCTGAAGGAGGAGGTCAAACGCCTTCGGCAAGCGGCGGAGGCCACCCGGCAGTTCGACGAGATGATCGGCGAAAGCCCTGCGATGCGCAAAGTCAACGACTTGATTTTGCGCGTGGCGGACAGCGACGCCAACGTGCTCATCACCGGTGAAAGCGGGTGCGGCAAGGAGCTCGTCGCTCGCGCCCTGCATGCGCGCAGCACGCGCAGCGAGGGTCCGTTCGTCGCCGTCAACTGCGCCGCGGTGCCGGAGACCTTGCTCGAAAGCGAGTTGTTCGGACACGCCAAGGGCGCCTTCACCGACGCACGCCAGTCGCGCACGGGTCTTTTCGTGCAGGCCAGCGGGGGCACGCTCTTCTTGGACGAAGTCGGCGAGATGCCGCTCGGCATGCAGCCCAAGATCCTGCGCGCACTGCAGGAGCGCAAGGTGCGTCCCGTGGGCGGCAACACCGAGGTCAGCTTCGACTCGCGTCTCGTGACGGCCACCAACCGCGATCTCGAGACGGAAGTGGAAGAGCGTCGCTTTCGCGAGGACCTCTACTACCGCATCAACGTCGTCCGCATCGAGGTGCCTCCGCTGCGCGGTCGAGGCAACGATCTGCTCCTGCTGGCGCAGCACTTCATCGAACGGGCGGCATCGCGCAGCGGCAAGAGCGTGGTCGGGCTCGTCAGCGCCGCGGCAGAGAAGCTCCTCAGTTACGACTGGCCGGGCAATGTCCGCGAGCTCGAGAACTGCATGGAGCGCGCGGTAGCCTTGACCCGCTACGATCAGGTCACGGTCGAGGACCTGCCCGAGAAGGTGCGCAACTATCAGAGCTCACACGTGGTCGTTGCCAGCGATGACCCGAGCGAACTTTTGCCCATGCAGGAGGTCGAGCGCCGCTACATCCAGCGCGTGCTCAAGTCCGTCGGCGGAAACAAGACGCAGGCGGCCAAGGTCTTGGGCTTCGACCGCCGTACTCTGTATCGCAAGCTCGAACGCTACGGTTTGGCCTGAGCTTAGAGCGTGGCGCTTTGGCGGGCCTCGGCACTGGTCCGGCCGCACAACGAGGCGTTTCGCCACGAGTCGGGCCCGACCAGGCTGACGTTTCGGCATCCGCATCGGCCCGCGCACCTCCCGAAAACGCCCGGAAGGCAGCGGCATCCCGGCTCTCGCCGCTGCCCGAGGTGGCCTGGTACGGCGCCTGCATTGTGCCTGCCGCACCCGGCGCGAGGTTCACGACCGAGCGCGGGATACCCGGCGCAGAACAGGAGAGGATGCACATGCGGATCGCCATCACGATGCGGAGCTTCGAAGCAGCAAGCAGCCCAACGGATGGTGACCGAGGGGATCCTCGCACCGATTGTTTCGCGGAGTTTCACGTCGAGGAAGTCGCGGAGGAGGTCGTCGAGCACGTCCCTACCGCGACAGAACCAACGAGCAGCGATGAGACGGTGCAGGTAACGGTGGTTCTTCGCGGACGGCGCGACGAGCTCGAAGATCCCGCGCTCGGCATGACGGACCTGATTCTGGGCGCGTTGCGCTCTCGACGCGCGGGAAACTCGAATGGTCGCGAGTGTCGCATCATCGACGCCATGGGCATCGCAGTGGAGAGCGCCTGCTGAGCTCTTCTTTTCCCGTCGCTCAGTAATCCGTAGCGATCAGACTGGCGCACGGCACGTTGTCCTTCACCGCATCGATTGCGGCGAAGCGTTGCACGGCTGAGCGACTCGAGTTGGCTTCGACGCGCCAAGCGCCGCAGCCACGTCCGCGCGGGCCTGGCGTCCACTGCACACTGGCTGCGGAGGGTCCGTCTATGTGCGTATTGCTGTGCGTATTACTCCTCGCCCACACACTGACGAGCATACGCTGGCGCAGGCGCGCCACGTTTCGAGGCAAGTTGCCCCCCCGAAACCTTCGTAGGCCCGCAGTGAATACTGCACGGAAGTTTCAGTACCTGGACACGGTGCGGGTATTTTCCGGTGTTCGCGCGTACGGCACGAAGCCTGCACTAACCCTAACTCGTAACGGTGACGAATCGTCGCACGAGCCGCAAGCACTGATGCAGTGCGGCTCAACCGAGTTTCGACTCAACTGGAGGTCAATCATCATGTTGCGTTGGGCCCTCATTTTCTTCGTTCTTGCGTTGGTCGCTGCTCTCTTCGGCTTCGGCGGAATTGCAGCCGGCGCGGTGGGCATTGCCAAGCTGCTGTTCTTCGGATTCCTGATCCTGGCCGCAGTGGCGATCGTCGCGAACCTGGCGCGGGGACGCGCCATATAAGCCGCACGAACGGAGCACCGTTTCGTGACGAGAACGAATGGCAGGCCCCGACCCAGGTGGTGCGGGGCTGAGCCATGCTCGGAGGATGATCATGCGACTCACAGCGTTAGTGACAGCGGTTCTGGCGCTCGGCTCGATCACCGCGTGTGACGATCCAAAGCGCAGCGACGATCCGGGTGAAGAGGTGCAAGAAGCAGCTCGCGCCACGGGTCAAGCGGCTGAACAGGCCGCCGAGAAAGCCAAACCTGCTCTGAAACGTGCGGGGGAGACCGCTGTACGCGTCGGAGAAGAAATCGAGCAGGCCGCAGGTGAAGCGAAGCGCGATATCGAAGGCGCTAGCTACCGAGCCGGTCAAGAATTGAAAGAGGAAGCGCAGCAAGCCGACCGGAAGGTGGATCGTGCGGAGGACCGCGCCGAAGAGCGTGTGAAGGCCGCCGATCGAGAAACGGAGAAGGTGAAGGCTCGCGCTCGTGAAGCCGCAGAGCGCCGGGGCGAATGAAATCAGGAACTCGCAGCGTAGACGGCTCTCGCGGAAGCGAGCGCGTCACCGCCCCGATAACCCTGCGAGACGAGCGCGCTAGTGAGCGCACTCAAGCACAGCTCGACATTTCTGCGTGAAGCGCCCTCTCCCATCAAACCAATGCGCCAGGCCTTGCCCTGCATCGGGCCAAGGCCGGCGCCAATTTCGAGACCGAATTCTAGAAGCAAGTAGCGGCGAGTATGTAAGTCATCGACGCCGTCGGGGATCTGAACTGCGGTGAGAGACGGCAGCCGTTCCTCTGCAGCGACAGGCAACTTCAACCCGAGCTCGGTCAGGCCTGCGCTGAGCGCCGCGTGATGCAAGCGGTGGCGCTGAAAGCGCGTCTCCAGGCCTTCCTCGAGCACCAGCCGCAACGCTTCGTGCAGCCCGAACAGCATGTTCACTGGGGCGGTATGGTGATAGACGCGCTCGCTACCCCAGTAGCGCTGCACGAGCGACAGATCGAGGTACCAGCTCGCCACGGAGGTACTTCGACCGCTGACTACCGCTGCGGCGCGCTCGGAGAGCGTCAGCGGCGCCAAACCGGGCGGACAGGACAGACACTTTTGGGTGCCCGAGTAAACGATGTCCAAACCGAGCGCATCCACTGCCACGGGCATACCGCCAAGTGAAGTGACGGCGTCCACGAGCAAGAGCGCGCCCACCTCGTCGGCGAACTCGCGGAGCGGCTGAAGTGGCTGCAAGACGCCGGTAGACGTTTCTGCGTGAACGCCGCATACGACCTTGTAGGAGCGCCCCTGCGCCGCGGCCCTGCACTGATCGATCTGAATGGATTTGCCCCATTCGGCATTCACGGGCGTCACGTCGGCACCGAGGCGCCGGGCGATCTCCGCCATACGCCCGCCGAAGACGCCGTTGACGCAAACCAAGACCCGATCGCCCGGTTCGACCACATTGGCCAGGGCGGCTTCCATACCGGCCGAACCCGTGCCGCTCATCGCCAGGGTCATTGCGTTCCGGGTTTGAAATACCGCACGCAGCATTTCGCGCAGTTGGTCCATGACCGTCAGAAATGACGGGTCGAGGTGCCCCACGGTGGGTCGCGCCAGAGCCAGCAACACCGACGGCGACACCGGCGAAGGGCCCGGACCGAGCAACACTCGATGAACGCTGCCGAGCGGCGGATAGGGCGCAGACATGCCATGCAGTTTATGCTGGTACGGGCACGCAGCGCCACACGTTAGCCAACGTGTCCGAAGCGGAACGGTCTGAACTACTCGCTTGCCGACGGCAACGCTCATGCTGCCGGGCCATGGTCCCGCGCTCGCGCTGTTCGGCGCCCTGCTCTATTTCGTGGTGGGCAGCGTGGTCTTGCCACCCGGGAACTCCTGGATCGCGGATTTGGTGCCGCCCGCGCGCGGAGACTCCGCGCGCGGAGATTAATTACTTCGGCAGGCGCAACAATTGCGCATGTCGGTCTTCACTGGCAAACGCACGCCCGGCCTGCATAAGGACATGTGGGCCAGTGTTGCGACTCCGCACTGCGTCAGCAAGCAGCTCGCGGAGGCCGAGAAAAGCTTCAGGATCCAAGACTTCGCTTGAGACACGACACTACGGTCGCAAACCGGAACCTCGAGACCCAACCTCCCCGGCGGAATGGCGTCGACTTTTGTATCTTGCTCGCGCGAGCGGCCGGCCGCATGTTGGCCGCGTGCTCGCCGACTTCCTGCTCGAGAACCGGAATGTCATCATCGCGCGCACGCAAGCACGCGTCGCTTCGAGGACTTGCCCGAAGCCCAGTGCCGTGGAGCTGACGCACGGCATTCCTGTGTTTCTTGACCAGCTCGGCGCTGCACTGCGCCTCGCAACTTCGACTAACGTGGTCGATCATGGCGACATCGACAGGAGCGCCGCCCACCACGGCGGTGATCTCCTGCGCCTGGGTCTCAGCATCGCGCAAGTGGTCCACGACTATGGCGATGTCTGTCAAGCGATCACGGAGCTGGCCATCGAGCAGCGGGCGCCCATCAACGGCCACGAATTCCAGACCTTGAACCTCTGCCTGGATGACGCAATCGCCGGGGCGGTGACGGAGTATGCCCGTCAACGCGAGCGCAGCATCACGAACGAGGGAACCGAACGCCTCGGCAGTCTCGCTCACGAGCTACGCAACGTGCTGAACACGGCGATCCTCTCGTTCGAAAGCATCAAGAGCGGCCACGTTGCCGTGAACGGCAGCACGGGCCTCGTGCTTACGCGCAGCATGATGGCGTTGCGCGATCTCATCGATCGCTCGCTTGCCGACGTGCGCCTGGATGCAGGGATTGAACGTCTCGAGCCCATCTCTGTCGCAGAGCTCATCGAAGAAGTGGAAATCGGCGCCGTACTTCAAGCGCGGGCCCGCGGCCTCAACTTCGGTGTGACGTCCATCGATCGCAGCGTAACCATCGAGGGCGATCGGCAAGTCCTCGCAGCGGCGCTCGCGAACCTGCTTCAGAACGCCTTCAAATTCACGCGCAAGCACGGCCACGTCATGCTCACGGCCCGCGCCACTCGGGACCGCGTGGCCTTCGACGTCGAGGACGAGTGCGGCGGGCTTCCGCCCGGCAAAATCCAGGAGTTGTTCCGTCCGTTCGAACAGCGCGGCTCCGATCGCACCGGCGTCGGGCTTGGCCTGTCCATCTGCGTCAAGTCTGCCAAAGCAAACGGTGGCGAAATTACTGTCCGCGACATGCCCGGCAAGGGCTGCGTGTTCAGCATCGAGCTTCCCAGGAAATTTTTAGCACTCAGCGGTGCGGCGGGCCCCGAAGCGTGACCTCCTCCTCAAGGACCGACACTACTGGACTCGCCGGCCAACAAGCGGCGGAGCCAGACGGCCGGCGACGTACTGCTCGCCAGATTCTGGTAGAAGCGATCGAACGGTAGCCACTGGTGCATCTGGTCGTGCGGTGTATTGCGCAGCGGCTCAGTGCCGCTTTCGACGTAGTAGGTGCAGAACGACGCTCCCCCTTCGGACGTCTTGACCTGAAGGCGCAGATCGTCCAGGGCGGCTTCGAATTTTTCCTGCGGCACGAACAGCGGAAATGCATCGCTGCACATGTCCTCACCCCTCGCAAAAAAAGCGCGCGTGATCGAATCGTGAGTGGCCGTGATGACGCCAAGCTGCGAAGCCGGATGCTTGCGGCCACCGAAGAAGATCAGCTCGAGTAGGCCTCCGCCGTCGGCAGGATGGCACTCCGGGCAGTCCGAGGCAGGCGGCAGAGCAGCGTCGAGCCCCCAGAGCTCGCGCCACTTCGTTTGAAAACAGGGATCCAAGAACTCGTCGGAGTAAATCACGGCGGAGTCCATCACCACCGTCACGCGGGCGCTCCCGACCTTGAGAAAGGCGTCTTGAACCTGATTGAAGCTCACGCCCGCGCCGTATCCGCCGGCGCTCGAACCCGCCAAGAGCACCTTACCCGCCGTCGCAAACGTGGGCACGATGCGCGCGACGAACTTCTGCATGTTCGAGTAACCCACGAACTGCTGAACGTTGCCGGGCTCGTCGTTCGGGACCACCACGTTCGTCCGAGAACCGATGTGCGCGTCGCCCGTGCAG